>NZ_JAKRNF010000006.1:0-123873 GCF_022347225.1 Corynebacterium sp. ACRPQ | reverse complement strand
TTACTACTGGTGAGGTTACTGTTCCGGTTTCGGAGGATGCTAAGCCGGGTGACGAGATTACTGTTCCGGTTGATGTGACCCACCCGGATGGTTCTACGGACACCGTTGATGTGACTGTCACTGTCGACGATCCGGATAAGTTCCAGCCTGAGTATGGGGATGGTTCTGGTAAGCCGGGTGAGGATGTGACGGTTCCGGCTCCGACCATTAAGGACGAGGACGGTAATGACACCGAGGTGCCGGAGGATACTAAGTTCACTCCTGGTGAGGGTGCTCCGGATGGTGTGACGGTTGATCCGTCTACTGGTGAGGTTACTGTTCCGGTTTCGGAGGATGCTAAGCCGGGTGACGAGATTACTGTTCCGGTTGATGTGACCCACCCGGATGGTTCTACGGACACCGTTGATGTGACTGTCACTGTCGACGATCCGGACACGAACGAGCCGGATTGGAAAGATTCCAAGACGACTCCGGATGAGCCAGTTGAAATTGACAAGGATTCTAATTCCGGTGACGTTAAGCCTGGCACTACCGTTGAGGTAACTGACGGTCCGGGTACCGCTGAGATTGATGAAGACGGCAAGATCACTGTGAAGCCGAATGAGGATGCTAAGCCTGGCGACAAGATTGTTGTTGAGGTTAAGGATCCTGAGGGCAAGGTGATTGACACTGTTGAAATCGCCATCGAAGAGAAGGATGAGTCTGGTTCCAGCATTACTGATGGCTCCAGCATCCTGGATGGTTCTTCCAACGTTGATTGGGAGCGCTGTGCTCCGGCTGCTGCAGGCCTTGGCTTGCCGCTGCTGTTCCTGCTGCCGATTGGTCTGGCTTCCCAGATGAATATCCCGGGCTTCTCCCCGCTGGTAAAGCAGGTCTCTGCACAGATTGATGGCATCAACCGTCAGCTGGGTCAGAAGAATGTTCAGCTGCAAAAGCAGCTGGGTATCTTCAATGGCCCGCTGGCAAAGCAGGCTAGCCAGATTGACCTGATGCTGAAGAAGGTTAGCCCAGAGGCTGGCCGCATTGGTGGCGGAGTTGCTCTGGCTGCGGCTGGCGCACTGGCACTGGGATTGCTTATCAACTCCTGTGCTCCGGGCGCTGGTTCCTCCAGCTCTTCCAGCTCCTCTAAGTAATCGGTTCCGTGTGGGGCCTTGGCCCCACACTTCCGCGCCAAGGGGAGGGCGTTAGCTTCCCGTCTACTAGGGAATGAGATGCTGCCGGAGCCGGGGTCTGGCTATTCACGATAAGCACATCGAGATCATCATCCGCCAGATGCTGCGCCGCGGCACCGTCATCGATGCGGGTACCACGGATCTGCTGCCGGGTAACCTCATCGACCTCTCTGAGGCTAAGCAGCTCAACGCTGCCCAGGTTGCAGAGGGCGGCGAGCCGGCTCAGCTGCGCTCGGAGATCATGGGTATTACCAAGGCTGCCTTGGCTACTGAGTCCTGGCTGTCCGCTGCATCCTTCCAGGAGACCACTCGCGTGCTTACCGACGCCGCTATTAACAAGCGCTCCGATAAGCTCATCGGCCTCAAGGAGAACGTCATCATCGGTAAGCTCATCCCTGCCGGTACCGGTATTTCCCGCTACCGCAATATCTCCGTCAAGCCGACCGAGGCTGCACGCAACGCTGCATACTCGATTCCGACTTACGGCGATTCCATCTACGGCGATGACGGCTTTGGTGAGTTCACCGGTGCCTCCGTCCCGCTGGATGAGGACTTCACCTTTTAGGTAGAAGCGATGGCAGCAACGCCGTAAATGTTGCACAAAATAAAGCGTGTCTGGATCCCAGACACGCTTTTTTCATGCGAAAAATCGCAGACAGCTAAGAGAAGATGTATTGAATTCCAAGAATAATATTTAGCTGAGCTATCACGTATTTAAGTTAGGTGAAATTACAAAGGGTCTCTGACTAGGCAGATCTTCCAGCTGTGAAAGTTGGACAACGCTAACCACTGATAGCAATAGATTTAATTGCCACTATAAGTTGTGCTGGCCAGCTAATTTCACTAAGGTTACAGGTTGAGAACAGTCGGGAATCAGCTAAAAGTCAGTTGTGCGTAAGCCCAAACAAAGAGTGAAGGGCATACTCCTGTTCTCTGATGTTCCCTAATTTTTTATAAGGAAGGACTTTTCATGAAAATGAAGAGTTTTAACGGCGTAACTCGCCGTCGCGGCACCACTATCGCTGCCGCTGCTCTCTCTGTAGCTCTCGTGGGGCCGTTTGTTCATGCAGTGGTTCCCACGTCGACTGTTCCGGTTGCCCAGGCGCAAAACGCGTCCGCTGACGCAATCGGCAGCTTCAACGAGGCTAAAACCATTGAAGCTGACGCAATCCATAATGGATATGTCAACAGTCCTACAGACATGACTAACGCGAAGAACACTCTGTCGGGTAATGTTTACTTTGCCGGAAAGGGTACGATTACTTCGGGCTATGGCGGCGCTAATGTGCCGGTTCCGGCAGGTACTAATGTGTACATGCAATGGATGGACAAGGATGGTTCGGTATCCCCTGTCTACAAAGCTAAAACGCATGACAGCATTGATCAGGGGCCTCAGGTAGGCGAAGCCGCAGGTAACGGTGGTCCTGCGTCGTACACCTTCGATTTGCGCGAAGGATACAAGGACGCAAACGGCGGCAAGCATGTATACAACGCAACGTCTGGGCAGTACTACAGGGTGTGGACAGACCTAAATACTCACCCTGTCTCCGGATACCCCGTTCAGCAGCTGCGCGGAGTCGGCGGCTTAGGGGCGTTTATTAACTCTGTGACCGCTGAAAACACTGGACAATTTCCGCTCATCGGCACCAACATGCAAAAAGTTAATCTTTGGCTTGCGGAGACTGTCCCGGCTGAGGATAACCCTCTGAAGGCCAGTGAAGTTATTGATGGCGGGACCGGTAAGCACCAAGGTGATTACACTGATTCTAAGTCCTACAGTGGCCGCGTTTGGCTTGAGGCTTTTGAGAACGCGGATAACGCAAATTCAGTTACAGGCCCAGCTTATAACGGTAGAGGAGATGCTCCTGCCGAGGGGTACAAGGTGTACCTGACAACGCTAACTAACGAGGGTAAGCAAGCACTCGCAAAGGTAGACTCTCTTCCGTATAACGAACGCTCCAGTGAAACCAAGCGTCTGATCCAAGAGAACTCCAATTACTTGGGCAAGACCTTTGTTGGAACTACAGATGCAGAAGGTTTCTACAATATCGACATGGGTGAGGATTTCACTAAGGAATCCGTATACATGTGGGTTGAGGATCCTCAGGGGCGTCCTGTGCAAGGCTATTCATCTTGGATGACACCCGCCTTTGGAAAGACAAATAGTAAGAACTGGACGCCTCAGCTCATTCCGAACCGTGGGTGGGCTGGAGCTATTTCAAATGTCAACTTTGCTCTAGAGCCCGTACACAACACGCAGTTGGATATCGTAAATTACGATCTGGAAAAGAACCCTGCGAAGCATGGCAATACTGCGAACATTGAGCTGGACGGAAGCCTAGCCACTGCTGAGAACAAGATTGTTTGGACTAACAAGGCGGGCGAAGTAGTAGACAACTCTGGTGCCGTTCAGGAAGGTGTAAAGCCTGGAGACTATAAGGGAACTCCAATTGCACAGCTTTCGGATGCTGCAAACGCATCCTTGACCGTCCCCAACGACGCAAAAGATGGCGAAATTTACACCGCTACGCTGTATGTAAATGGCCAGCCAATGGCGCGTGACTCGTTTATGGTTTCTGCGGATACTGCAGCGAAGATCGAACCTGGTTATGAAGAGGTTGTAACCGATAACGATCCCGACACGGACGGAGTACAGTCCGACAAGCCTTCCTTTAAGAAAGAAGAGGCTGACGGAGCTGTAAGCGACGAGCCGGCTGAGATGCCAGACGGTACTAAGTTTGAGATTGGGCCAGATGCGCCGATCGTTGGCGGCGATGAAGAGAATCCTGTATATCCGACGATCGACCCTGATACTGGTATCGTGACCATCCCAACTCTGCCTGGTGAGGACGAAGACCAGATTTCGGTTCCTGTCATTGTCACCTATCCGGATGGCTCCAAAGACACTGCAGACGTAAAGTTTGGGGAAAAGAAGGAAGAGGAAACCGCGAAAGCGGTCGAGCCGGTCTACGGCGATGAGATGGTGGTTCCGGGCACTCCGGCTACGTCCAATCCTGAGTTCAAGAAGGAAGACGAAAACGGTCAGCCGACGGATGAGTCCGTCGATGCTCCTGAGGGTTCCAAGTTCGCCAAACCAGGTTCCTTTGAGGCTCCAGATGGTTACACCGTCAATGTAGACGAGAACACCGGTAATGTCACCGTTGAGGTTGACCCAAAGGAGCTTGACAAGGATTCTGCCGAGGAGATTGAAGTTCCGGTCGAGGTGACCTACCCGGATGGCTCGAAGGACAACGCTAACGCGAAGTTCGAGCTGGATACTGATGGTGACGGCACCCCAGATTCCAAGGATGATGACGACGACAACGACGGCATCTCCGATAAGGAAGAGAATGAGAAGGGCTCCAACCCGAAGGACGAGGGCTCAATTCCGGCAACGCCGCTGGTGCCTGGCGTGGAAAATGCATCGGTGAACACCGATCCGCAGGCTGTCGTTGAAGGTGAGAAGACGGATCCGTTCGATACGGCCAAGAATATTCCTGAAGGCGGCAAGGTTTCTGTAGAAGATCTGCCTGATGGTCTGACGGTTGATCCAGATACGGGTAAGGTTTCCGGTACCCCGGACAAGCTTGATGACTGGGGCGATGACGAACAGGAACGTGACGTTACGGTCACGGTGACTATCACCGATAAGGATGGCAAGGAAGTTGCCAAGGATGAGAAGGTCATCACGGTAAAGCGTGCTGACGAAGGTGATACGAATGTCGACGTAGACGCTATTCCGGATACCAAGGTTCAGCGTGGTGAGAAGGTTTCCATCCCGGTTAAGTCCACCGATGGATCTGGGGTTTCTGCTACTGGCCTTCCTGAGTTCCTGAAGTACAACCCGGAGACCAAGACGATCGAGGGCGAGGTGCCCGAAGATGCTGAGCTGACTTCTTATGACGTTGAGGTAAAGGCATCCCTGGATGGCAAAGATGATACGGATGAGTTCAAGCTAACCGTAACCGAGCGCATGATTGAGGATCCGGACACCGATGGTGACGGTATCCCGGATTCCCAGGATCCGGATATTGACGGTGACGGCGTCAATAACTCTGACGAGAAGGCTGCCGGTACCGATCCTAAGAACCCGGATACCGATGGTGATGGCATCAACGATGGTGACGAGGACACCGACGGTGACGGCATCAAGAATAAGGATGAGTCTGATCCGGACAAGGATGAGATCACCGATAGGGACAAGGACGGCATCCCGGACATCGTCGATCGCGATAACGAAGACGGCCCGGAGGGCGACAAGGATGGCGACGGAATCAAGAACTCTGAGGACCCGGATGCTGACGGCGACGGTGTGTCCAATGATGATGAGAAGGAAGCTGGCCTTGATCCGCTGAATCCGGATACCGATGGTGACGGCATCAATGATGGTGACGAGGACACCGACGGTGACGGTAAGAAGAACAAGGATGAGTCTGAGGTTCCGGAGGGCTCGGTTGAGGACAAGGACGAAGACGGCCTTGGCGATACCGGTGTTACCGATAAGGATCCGGAGGACGGCGAGGCTGACATCACTGATGGCCCGCTGACCAACGACACCGATAAGGATGGCATCCCGGATGCTGTTGACCCGGATATCGATGACGATGGCGTCAACAACTCTGACGAGAAGGCTGCTGGTACCGATCCTTACGACAAGGACTCCGACGACAACGGTGTCGAGGACGGCGACGAAGATGCTGATGGCGATGGCAAGTCCAACAAGGACGAGTCTGACCCGACCGTTGATGAGTCCAAGGACTCTGATGGCGATGGCATCCCGGACATCATCGACAAGGATGATGAGGACGGCCCGAAGGGTGACAAGGATGGCGACGGCATCATCAACTCTGAGGACCCCGACGCAGATGGCGACGGTGTATCCAACGATGATGAGAAGGAAGCTGGCCTTGATCCGCTGAACCCGGACACCGATGGTGACGGCACCAAGGACGGTGACGAGGACACCGACGGTGATGACAAGTCCAACAAGGATGAGTCTGAGGTTCCGGAGGGCTCGGTTGAGGACAAGGACGGAGACGGCCTTGGCGATACTGGTGTTACCGATAAGAACGAAAACGGCATTGCGGACCTCGTCGAAAAGCCAGACACGAATAGTCCGGATTGGAATGACGCTAAGACGACTCCGGGTGAGTCCGTAGAGATTGACAAGGATCCTAATTCCGGTGACGTTAAGCCTGGCACTACCGTTGAGGTAACTGACGGTCCGGGTACCGCTGAGATTGACGACAACGGCAAAATCACTGTGAAGCCGAATGAGGATGCTAAGCCTGGCGACAAGATTGTTGTTGAGGTTAAGGATCCTGAGGACAATGTGATTGACACTGTTGAAATCGCCATCGAGGAGAAGGATGAATCTGGTTCCAGCATTACTGATGGCTCCAGCATCCTGGATGGTTCTTCCAACGTTGATTGGGAGCGCTGTGCACCGGCTGCTGCAGGCCTTGGCTTGCCGCTGTTGTTCCTGCTGCCGATTGGTCTGGCTTCCCAGATGAATATCCCGGGCTTCTCCCCGCTGGTAAAGCAGGTCTCTGCACAGATTGATGGCATCAACCGTCAGCTGGCACAGCAAAACACCGCGCTGCAGAAGCAGCTGGGTATCTACAACGGCCCGCTGGCAAAGCAGGCTAGCCAGATTGACCTGATGCTGAAGAAGGTTAGCCCAGAGGCTGGCCGCATTGGTGGCGGAATTGCTCTGGCTGCGGCTGGCGCACTGGCACTGGGATTGCTTATCAACTCCTGTGCTCCGGGCGTTGGTTCCTCCAGCTCTTCCAGCTCCTCCAAGTAATCGTGAGTGCGGGACCGTTTAGAGTCTTGCACTTCCGCGCCACGGGAAGGGCGTAATCTTCCCACCGATTAGGGAACGGTATTGGCCGTTAGCCCAGTACAGTCCGTAGGGATTGCTGGTGCTAACGGCCTATCGTTTTCTTACGTCTGATAACTGATTGCGCTGGTGATTTTGGCTGGGCAATTGACCTCAGATCGTGACCCTGCGTGGCGTTTGTTGGCGCTCCGCAGGGTTTCATTGTTTTGGGCGGCTTGGGTCGAGGGTGGTGAGCATCTGGGCCGCGCTGCGGGGAAAGTGCTCGTTCGGTGCTGGGTAGGTAGACATGTCTCGATGATGTGGCTGAGCCATATGCTGCGTGCCGGGTGGTAGTAAGGGGTAGGGGTGTTGGGACTTGCTAGGATGAATACAGCTTTTGGTCAGGAATGCACATACGTCTGTATGGCTCGTGACTGAGGTTTGATAATTGCACAATTCACGGGTGCTTTTGCCTGCGCTGACAATGACGTTGTTGAGCGGGGTAGAGGCTGAGATGCCACAGAAGTTGTGGCGAACCGTAGAACCTGATCCGGGTAATGCCGGCGAGAGGGAGGAAATTTTGACTACTAATACAAGTGTGTCCGCTGCCCCGAAGCGCAGCTTGAACTGGCGCGTGGTCGATATTGTGGTGGCATCCGTTTTGGGTGTAGCTTGTGGCTTTGTGTTCCTGGGGTGGAATGCGGTGGGCTATGCCTGGTTTGAGGCCATGGATGCCGTAACACCGGGCCTGGGGGGTATTGCTACGGGTATTTGGCTTATCGGTGGCGTGCTTGGTGGCCTGATTATTCGCAAGCCAGGTGCGGCTGTCTATGTGGAGGTTCTTGCCGCAACCGTTTCTGCGGTGTTGGGCTCCCAGTGGGGCATTAGCACCCTGTACTCTGGCCTCGCGCAAGGCATTGGTGTGGAGATCATCCTGGCCATTTTCCTCTACCGTAGGTTTGGTCTGGGAGTATCTATCTTGGCCGGCATGGCTGCCGGTTGGGGTGCTTTTGTTCTGGAGCTATTTCTCTCCGGCAACTTGGCGCGAAGCTTTGAGTTCAAGATTATCTATCTGGCCACGCTGAGCGTTTCCGGTGCCATTTTGGCCGGTGCGTTGGGCTATTTTGTGGTCAAGGCGTTGGCTAAGACCGGCGCCTTGGATCGCTTTGCCGCAGGCCGTGAGCAACGCGCTTAGGGCGAGTTGTTTCGGTGTCTGATTTTTCAATGCTGGCGGGAAACGCCACCAAGATAACCGCCCGTGGCTTTGGGTGGACCCATGCGGGACGAAAGCAGCCGGCCTTGACCGATATTGACTTGGTCATTGAGCCAGGCGAGCGGGTGCTGCTGTGCGGTGACTCGGGATCGGGTAAGTCCACTTTGCTGGCCGCGATGGCTGGAGTGCTCGGCTCCGATGAGGAGGGAACTCGCACGGGCGAGATTCTTCTTGAAGACTCCACCGGCCTGGTGGAGGAACCGGGGCGCTCCATCCCGGTGGGGCTGGTGCTCCAGGACCCAGACTCGCAGGTGATCTCCGCGCGTGTGGGAGATGACATTGCCTTTGGCTGCGAGAACCTGACTTACCCGCGTGAGGAAATTTGGCGTCGAGTAGCGGCTGCCAAGGAGTTGGTGGGTCCTTTTGTACCGCTGGATTTCCCCACCGAGAGGCTTTCTGGTGGTCAAAAGCAGCGTTTGGCGTTGGCCGGCGTCATTGCGATGGGTGCAGGGGTGGTGCTGCTGGATGAGCCCACGGCCAACTTAGACCCCGAGGGTGCGCGAGATGTGGTGCGCGCCGTGTCCGCGTTGGTGGAGGAAACCGGCGCGACGCTCGTGGTGGTAGAACACCAGCACGCGGCATGGAAAGGCGTGCTCGAACGCGCGGTGGAGTTGGACCATGGGCGCATAGTCTCCGATGGCCCCTTCGCGGAGGTGGCCCAGCGACGCCAGGTCTCCGGTCTGCCGCAGGCGCGATGCCTGAGTGAGGCCGAGCTAGCGCAGCGCGACGCCGCGCTGTGGAGTACGGACCTCGTCACCCGCTATGGTCCGCCGCGCACGATTGCGCTGCTGGCGGGAGCATCTACGGTCATTACCGGGCCGAATGGCGCGGGTAAGTCCACCTGGTTGATGACCATGGCCGGGTTGCTGCCGGCTGAATCAGGTGAGATTGGGGTGGCTGATTTCGTGCGTCGCGGGGTCAAGGGGCCGCCGCTGCGCTGGAAATCGCGCGAGCTAGCGGACCGCATTGGCTTTGTCTTCCAGAATCCGGAGCACCAATTTGTCGCCCGGACGGTGGCCGAGGAACTGCGGGTCGCGCCCAAGGTGATGCGCGTGGACCCGCCGGAGGAGAGGATTGCGCAGCTTGTGGAATCACTGCGGCTGGAGCATCTCTTGGAGGCCAACCCGTTTACGCTTTCAGGCGGCGAGAAACGGCGCCTGTCGGTGGCCACTGCCTTGGTGACCGCGCCGTCGGTGCTGCTCTTGGATGAGCCCACCTTTGGGCAAGACCCCCAGACCTTTGTGGAGCTGGTGCGCTTGCTGCGGCAATTGGCAGATGATGGCACCACCATCGCCTCCATTACCCATGACGCGCTATTTATCCAGGCCTTGGGGGATCACCGAGTGGAGGTGCGCGGTGCCTAATCTTTTGCGCGGAGCTAACCCGCTAAGCCGCATCTTTTTGATGTTTATCTGGGTTACCCCACTATTGGCCTCCATTGACTGGGTTTCGGCTGCGGTGTCGCTGGCGTTGACGCTGACCTTCGCCCCGCTCTGCGGAGTGTCGTGGGTGCGGCTTTTTAAATCCGGGTGGTTCTTGTTTCTCATTGCGCCAATTTCCGGTATTTCCATGCTGATGTACGGCGAGCCAGGTGGTAAAGAGTATTTCAGTTGGTGGCTGGTGCAGGTCACCGAGAACTCGCTTACCCTAGCGATCGCCATTACGCTGCGTGTTTTTGCTGTGGCGCTGCCCATGGTGGTCTTAGCCCGCGATATCGACCCGACGGAGTTGGGGGATGCGCTATCGCAGATTTTGAAGCTCCCGTCGCGTTTTGTCATCGGTGCGGTCGCCGGCGTGCGTATGATGACGCTCTTTCAATCTGACTGGCAGTCGTTGGGTATGGCGCGCAGGGCGAGGGGGCTGACGGACGTCGGCAAGCTGAAGCATCTGCTTACTATGTCCTTCGGGCTTTTGGTCATCGCGCTGCGCCGCGGTGGCAAGTTGGCCACGGCTATGGAGGCGCGCGGATTTGGTCGTACTCCACCTGGAGGAGGGGCACGGACATGGGCGCGCGAGTCCCGCCTGCGGGCCCGCGATGGGTGGATTATGGCCCTAGGTACTGTCTTCGCTTTCGTACCGGTGGTAGTTTCGGTACTCACTGGGGCCTGGAGATTCTTCGGCCTATAAACCGCGAAAGCAGTGATTGAGCGACCATGGACTTTGATAGCCAACTAGAGCGCCTTTTAGAGGACGTCGTCAAGCTGGCGGCAGCCAGAAAGCGTGCCTTCAAGCCAGTGACCGTACTTATCGACGGCCCTTCGGGCGCCGGAAAAACCTGGACTTCCGCCGCGCTGGCCGAGCGCACCAATTGGCGGGTAGTGCACCTCGATGAGTTCTATCCCGGCTGGCACGGGTTGGACAAGGGCTCTGACATGGTGGCAGAGCAGGTGTTGCGCACCATGAACCCCGGCTATTGGCGCTGGGATTGGGAGGCAGACGCCCCTGGAGACTGGGCTAGTCTGGACGTGCGCGATGACCTTATTGTCGAAGGCGTGGGCTCGGTAACCCGGGCCAATATCGCAGCAGCAAAGGAGAGGGGGGCGGTAGTAAGCGTGCTTATCGACGGCCCCCGCGACCTACGCCGCGAACGCGCCACCGCCCGCGAGCCCGACTATGAGCAGTGGTTTGAAACCTGGGAAGCACAGGAAAAGGACTACTTTGCTACCAAGGCTGCTGAGGCGGATTTAGTATGGGAATGGTCCTAGCAGGAGGAAGGACCTGGTTGCGTTTTGTATCAAGCGCGATCGGTTTGCTACTCTAAACCTCAGTTCACTACGCGTGCCATCTTGGCGCGCGGTGAAGAGTCTGATCCTTAACAAGGCACCAACCTTGGAAAGAGTTCTGGACATGCGGCAGCGCCCCGGGAAAGAGCGCCTATTTTTGCATGTTTGGTTTCTTTCTTTTGGCTTCGGTGCGATTCGACAGAAAGACTGTTAAATGCCAACTATTCAGCAGCTGGTCCGCAAGGGCCGCCACAGCAAGCGTTCTGAGGTGTCTACTGCTGCGCTGAAGGGTTCCCCGCAGCGTCGCGGTGTATGCACCCGCGTGTACACCACCACTCCTAAGAAGCCGAACTCAGCACTGCGTAAGGTTGCTCGTGTTCGCCTGACCACCGGTATTGAGGTTTCCGCCTACATTCCGGGTGAGGGCCACAACCTGCAGGAGCACTCCATGGTCCTCGTTCGCGGCGGCCGTGTGAAGGACCTTCCTGGTGTTCGTTACAAGATCGTCCGCGGCGCTCTGGATACCCAGGGTGTCAAGGACCGTAAGCAGGCACGTTCCCGTTACGGCGCAAAGAAGGGACAGTAATAAACAATGCGTAAGAATGCTGCTCCGAAGCGTCCTGTAGTCAAGGACCCGGTATACAACTCCGAGCAGGTAACCATGCTCGTCAACAAGATCCTCCAGGACGGCAAGAAGTCCACCGCAGAGCGCATCGTCTACGGCGCTCTCGAGGCTTGCCGCGAGAAGACCGGTACCGATCCGGTTGGCACCCTGGAGAAGGCACTGGGCAATATCCGCCCAGACCTCGAGGTTCGCTCCCGCCGTGTCGGTGGCGCTACCTACCAGGTGCCGGTTGAGGTTCGCCCTGACCGTGCTACCACCCTGGCACTGCGCTGGATGGTGACCTTCACCCGCCAGCGTCGCGAGAACTCCATGATTGAGCGTCTCGCAAACGAGATCCTGGATGCCTCCAACGGCCTCGGCGCTTCCGTTAAGCGTCGTGAGGATACTCACAAGATGGCAGAGGCCAACCGCGCCTTCGCCCACTATCGCTGGTAATTTCAGCACCCACATCAATGGCCCAAGCAACGAGAAACAAGTTTCGCGCTGGCTGTCGGCAGTTTTCCCGCCGCGGCAACACAAAACTCCATATCTCTTGCTTGGGCCATTTTTTGCCCTAATGGGTGTGATCTCTGAGCGGTATCCCTGCCCAGTCCAGCGGCATCGTGGAGTGTCCAGTACACTGAAGCGATGGAAGTCTAGGGGCAGGCTGCTCCGAGGACGGCCAAATAGTGGCAAAAATATACATGACATTATCCATGCAGGCGTCATAGCCAGAAACCTGGTCACGGCGTCGACGATTATTAAGTTGGGGTATAAACGTGGCACAAGAAGTGCTTAAGGACCTGAACAAGGTCCGCAACATCGGCATCATGGCCCACATCGATGCTGGTAAGACGACCACCACCGAGCGTATTCTCTTCTATACCGGTATCAATCGTAAGGTGGGCGAGACCCACGACGGTGCTTCCACCACTGACTGGATGGCACAGGAGAAGGAACGCGGCATCACCATTACCTCCGCTGCCGTGACCTGCTTCTGGAACAACAACCAGATCAACATCATTGACACCCCGGGTCACGTTGACTTCACCGTTGAGGTTGAGCGTTCCCTGCGTGTCCTTGATGGCGCCGTCGCAGTCTTCGACGGTAAGGAAGGTGTGGAGCCGCAGTCCGAGCAGGTGTGGCGTCAGGCTGCTAAGTACGACGTTCCGCGTATCTGCTTCGTCAACAAGATGGACAAGCTGGGCGCAGACTTCTACTACACCGTCTCCACCATTGAGGACCGCCTGGGCGCTAAGCCGCTGGTAATGCAGCTGCCTATTGGTGCTGAAGATGACTTCGACGGCATCGTTGATCTGCTGAACATGCAGGCATTGACCTGGCGCGGCAAGGTCGAGACCGGTGCAGAGCCTGTTGTTGAAGATATCCCTGAGGACCTCAAGGACAAGGCGGCTGAGTACCGCGAGAAGTTGGTCGAGACCGTTGCTGAGTCCGACGAAGAACTCATGGAGAAGTACTTCGGCGGCGAGGAGCTGACCATTGACGAGCTCAAGGCCGGCATCCGTAAGCTGACCATCAACTCCGAGATTTACCCGGTTTACTGCGGTACCGCTTACCGCAACAAGGGCGTGCAGCCGCTGCTCGACGCTGTTGTTGACTTCCTGCCTAACCCGCTGGACGTTGGCGAGGTTATCGGCCACGAGGTCGGCAACGAGGACAACCAGCTCACCCGTAAGCCTTCCGTGGAGTCTTCCTTCTCCGCACTGTCCTTCAAGATTGCAGCTCACCCGTTCTTCGGCCAGCTGAACTTCATCCGCGTCTACTCCGGCCAGGTCACCCCGGGTACCGAGGTTATGAACTCCACCAAGGGCAAGAAGGAGCGCATCGGTAAGCTCTTCCAGATGCACGCCAACAAGGAGAACCCTGTTGAGCAGGCAGACGCCGGCAACATCTACGCAGTTGTTGGTTTGAAGGAGACCACCACCGGTGACACCCTGTGTGATAAGGATGACCAGATCATCCTCGAGTCCATGGACTTCCCGGATCCGGTTATCAAGGTTTCCATTGAGCCAAAGACCAAGGCTGACCAGGAGAAGCTGGGTAACGCCATTCAGAAGCTTGCTGCTGAGGACCCAACCTTCACCGTTGAACTGGATGAAGAGACCGGCCAGACCGTTATCGGCGGCATGGGTGAGCTCCACCTCGATGTCCTGGTTGACCGCATGAAGCGCGAGTTCAAGGTCGAAGCAAACATCGGTAACCCGCAGGTTGCATACCGTGAGACCATCCGCAAGAAGGTTGAGTCCATGGAATACACCCACAAGAAGCAGACCGGTGGTTCCGGCCAGTTCGCAAAGGTTATCTGCACCATCGAGCCGTACAACCCGGACCCAGAGACCCTGGAAGAGGGCGAGTCCGCAACCTACGCATTCGAGAATGCCGTTACCGGTGGCCGCGTTCCGAAGGAATACATTCCTTCCGTCGACGCTGGTATCCAGGACGCTATGCAGTACGGCTTCCTGGCAGGCTTCCCGATGGTCAACATCAAGGCCACCCTGGAAGACGGCCAGTACCACGACGTCGACTCCTCCGAGATGGCCTTCAAGCTGGCCGGCTCCCAGGTATTCAAGGAAGCTATGGCCAAGGCTAAGCCGGTTCTGCTGGAGCCAATGATGGCCGTTGAGGTCGTTACCCCTGAGGAGTACATGGGTACCGTTAACGGTGACATCTCCTCCCGCCGTGGCCAGGTCTTCGCTATGGAAGACCGCTCCGGTGCGAAGGTCGTTAAGGCTAAGGTGCCGCTGTCCGAGATGTTCGGTTATATCGGTGACCTGCGTTCCTCCACCGCAGGCCGCGCAAACTTCACCATGGTCTTCGATTCCTACGCAGAGGTTCCTTCCTCCGTGGCACAGGAGATCATCGAGGAGCGCACCGGCGGCGCTAACTAAGCGCTAGCCCCGTCTCTTCCGCGGTTTAGTCGGGCTGGTAGTCTTCGCCAGTAGATGCCAGACCCGCCGCGGGGCGGGACAACTGGGCCAGGGTAGCGGCGGGCTGAGTTTGCAGCTTAGGCTCCTAAGTTGTGAATTGAGCCGGCCGTTACCCTCCCAGGATCCTTTTAGAAAGATTCTTGTCGAGGGAAATGGCCGCGATTTTTCGCGGGGTTACCTCCTATAATGGCGGTTTGAAAAAACCGCGACATAAATCTAGGATCGTGTAACTGGCACGTAAAGAAAGCGTCATTAGCGCTTTGCCCCACTGACTGTGGGTCGGGTGCCAATGACAACTGTCAACCACGTGGCTGCGAAGGTCGTAGCCACCATATAGTCCAGGAGGACATACAGTGGCAAAGGAGAAGTTCGAGCGTACGAAGCCGCATGTGAACATCGGCACCATCGGACACGTCGACCACGGCAAGACCACCACCACCGCAGCGATCACCAAGGTTCTGGCTGACCAGTACCCTGAGGAGAACGAGGCATTCGCGTTCGACATGATCGACAAGGCTCCCGAGGAGAAGGAGCGCGGTATTACCATCAACATCTCCCACGTTGAGTACTCCACCCCGAAGCGCCACTACGCACACGTTGACGCTCCGGGCCACGCCGACTACATCAAGAACATGATTACCGGCGCTGCTCAGATGGACGGCGCTATCTTGGTTGTTGCTGCAACCGATGGCCCGATGCCGCAGACCCGCGAGCACGTTCTGCTTGCTCGCCAGGTTGGCGTTCCTTACATCCTCGTTGCGCTGAACAAGTGCGACATGGTTGATGATGAGGAAATCATCGAGCTCGTTGAGATGGAGATCCGTGAGCTGCTCGCAGAGCAGGACTACGATGAGGAAGCTCCTATCACCCACATTTCCGCTTTGAAGGCTCTTGAGGGCGATGAGAAGTGGGTACAGTCCGTTGTTGACCTGATGGAAGCTTGCGACAACTCCATCCCAGATCCGCAGCGCGCTACCGACCAGCCGTTCCTGATGCCTATCGAGGACATCTTCACCATTACCGGCCGCGGTACCGTGGTTACCGGCCGTGTTGAGCGTGGCCGTCTGGAAGTCAACGAGGACGTTGAGATCATCGGTATCCAGGACAAGTCCCAGAACACCACCGTTACCGGTATCGAGATGTTCCGCAAGATGATGGACTACACCGAGGCTGGCGACAACTGTGGTCTGCTTCTGCGTGGTACCAAGCGTGAGGACGTTGAGCGTGGCCAGGTTGTAATCAAGCCGGGCGCTTATACCCCGCACACCAAGTTCGAGGGTTCCGTCTACGTCCTGAAGAAGGACGAGGGCGGCCGCCACACCCCGTTCATGAACAACTACCGTCCGCAGTTCTACTTCCGTACCACTGACGTTACCGGTGTTGTTAACCTGCCAGAGGGCACCGAGATGGTTATGCCTGGCGACAACGTTGAGATGTCCGTTGAGCTCATCCAGCCGGTCGCTATGGACGAGGGCTTGCGCTTCGCTATCCGCGAGGGCTCCCGCACCGTCGGCGCTGGCCGCGTTACCAAGGTTATCGAGTAATCGATAACCCGTAACCGCTCAGTAGAGCTTTAAAGAGTCCGCTCCACCTTCGGGTGGCGCGGATTTTTTGATCTATATTTCACGCTCGCCCCATATGGTGTTGCTGCCGTCCGTACGATTCTTCTGGGCTGCGATGGGCCCGGTAGCTTTGGACCGGTATAGTCTGTAGGGATATGGATGATCCCACCCGCATCGACCCCACCCTCGAGTCCCTCCGCCGCGCCTGGGAGGGCCAACCCGATCTGAGCCTTCCCACTTTCTTTGCCATGCTGGCCAATCAAGGCATTGGCTGGGGCGCCACCGACGCCGAACTCGTTGCGGAATTGGAGCGCCAGGCGGGCGTGCACCCGCCCTTGC
This sequence comes from Corynebacterium sp. ACRPQ, assembly GCF_022347225.1. Classification (NCBI taxonomy): domain Bacteria; kingdom Bacillati; phylum Actinomycetota; class Actinomycetes; order Mycobacteriales; family Corynebacteriaceae; genus Corynebacterium; species Corynebacterium sp. ACRPQ. The sequence continues at coordinate 107,431 of NZ_JAKRNF010000006.1, read as the reverse complement.
TTCCCTTAGAGGGCGGCCGCATTGCGGCGGGGGAATGGCTCGTGCTTGCCGACGCCCCCACCTACCGCATCACCGCCACCCCTACCCGCATCATCGTGCGCCGCCCCGACACCCAGCCCGTGGTGTGGGCCTATGAGTCCATTCGCCCCACGGGCCCTGGCCGCCCATTTACCATTCGGGATACCGAGGGCTTTGAACACCGCTTTGGCGTGGTCTCAAGCCTTATGCGGTTGAGTGCCGAGTGCCCAGACCTTAATGGCCTGAAGCGGCAGGATTTGGGTGATTTCGTCTTTATTCTTCGCTTCGCAGCGGCCATCGGTGTGCTCGATCATGGGCTGCACCTATTTGCTAAGGAAAATCGCCGCGTAACTCGCCAAGACTACTCTTGGCAGCGCATAGAAAAATGCCGCCCCGGCGAGGAACTAGAAATGATCCTCGGGGGCGGCGAGTCGGCCCGCCTTGGGGCCGTTCAGGAGATCTTGGTGGCGGAGACTCCGAACCCGCTATTCGGATAGGTCCTTCATCGGACCTACCTTGCTGAACTGCAGCTTGTAGATGGTGTCCAAATCGGCGTCGGGAAACGCTGCGCGGAAATCGCGCTCATTGGTTTCAACCGCACCGGTAAGGCGCTCCACCGGGGTGTCCGGATTTGCCGTCACCGTGTACTGCAGCGTGGGCCGCGCGCGGTCATAGGCCACGAGGCGCTCTACATGGTCCACGCCTTTGACTCCATCCAAATCTTGGGCCACGGCGCCGGCGATAGCGTTCATCGACGTCGTGATAGAGCCCTTGTCATTGGAAGAAGCGGACTCCACGTTATTGAAGCGGCGGTGGCGCAGATTGGCCACCACAATCCACAGCCCCAGAATAAGTAGCAGTGCGGAGCCGCCGGCTAGCGCCCACACCCACCAATCATTGTCCGCCAGGCTCTTCCACGTATCGTGGTCCACCCACAGGGCTAAGTACTTGGCAAATTCCACATTGAAGTGGATCAAGATAGGCCACACGCCCAAAGCGATGAGGATGATTCCCAGCAGGCCCAGCAGGATACGGTCAAAGGTAGCAAGTTTTCTAGACATTGTTATCCAACTCCGGAATCTTCTCTACAGCTACGGTGACCTGCGGCGGGTTCTTGAGATGAGCCAGGCAGCGCGTTACCGCGGTCTCCACCCGGCCCTGCAACTCTGCATCCTCGGTATCGCCATTGACGGTGACCTTGGCAGCCTTGCTATCCGCGGAGGTCTGTGCGGAGGCCACGCCCGGAACACGGCGAGCAGTGGCCGAAGAGAGGCGAGCGATATCCACCGGCCGCATCCACATGGACGCGGTATCGGAGGCAAGCTGCATGTGCGTGGTGCGGCGCGTCTTCACTGCCGCGAAGAGGAAAATCAGGCCTACGACGATGGAGGCAACGCCGGCCCAGATCATCCAGGTCTGCAGCTCTTCAGTAGCAATGAGATTAAGCACCGGCTGTACCCAGGACTGGGCATCGGAGCCGGAACCCACCAGCCACGTCTCGCGCACGCCGATGACGCCCGCGGCGAGCAGTAGGAGCCCAAGGATTACGGCCCAAGTACGCGCCGCCGGAGACGCCTTCGGCTGCTGCCCAAAGTGTTCAGGCATGTGCTGATCAGCCATTATTGCCTCCTTGTGGGCGATACGGGTTAATGGAAATGGCGCGCAAGGGCTCGGGTCGTGGCGCATCGACGTGCGACGGCCGAGGATTTGCTGGCGTGACCTCAATGCTCTTGAGCGGTTGTGGCCGCGGGGCCTTTACCGTGCGCGCAGGGGCAGACTTGGGGGCCTCGACCCGGCGCGGAGTCCACTCGTGCCGAATTTCAATCTCGCGCAGCGGCTGCGGCCGAGGGACTGCTACCTGAACTTTCCGTGCCAGTGGACGAACCTGCCCACTAGGGATCAACCTGGCTGGGCGAGGCGTAGCCACGCTGTGCACGCGAACCGGCTTGGGTTCCCTAATCGGCCGTACCGTGTGGTCGCTTGGGGACGAAATCTCACGCAGCTGGTGGTCTGGGAGGTCAGTGGAAATGTTGCGTACCTCGGTCTCGCGCGGGGTGTCCACGGACTGCACTGCGACGCCATTAGCCGGCGCAGCGATGGTGCGCACCGGTGCCTCCTGCGGTGTGGCAATGCTGCGTACATTCACCGACTTTGCAGTGACCGGCTGCCATACCGGCGAGGGCGTGATGCGTGGCGCGACGGCAGCAGCGACCTGGCGCTGCTCCACCTCTGCGGAAGTTACTCGATTGCCCGGAACGGAACCGCCGACGGTGACATTGACGCGAGTTGTGGAATAACCGGTGTGTGCCGCGATGGCCTCCGAGATGGCGGCACGAGTATGTTCCGCCACCGTGGTGACCGGCGAAGGCCACACTACGCCAATGGTGGCGTTGACGGCCGCTACCTCGCGCTCCGAGTCCATTTGGACCGAGACCCGTGGAAAACCGCGGCCGCCGATGCCCGCTAGCTTGGCCTCTATAGCCTTGGTGCCGGGCACGCTAGCAATCGCGGCGGTAACGATGCGTTCCATGGTCCGCAGCGAGATACGCGTGTGGCCCTGAGTGGAACTATCTGTCATTAACCTTGGCCTTTCTCCTTACCAATGAGGCCATTCCACACAGAAGTGAGATCGATACGGCCATCAAAGTGTGCTCCCACAATGCCGCCGATTGCGGCAAGGAGTACGGCGAGCAAAGTAGGACCCCAGCCTAGGTACAAAAAGAAGGCAAGAATAAGGCCGGAAATGATGCCCAAAGTGGTGTAATTCTTCATATCTATTCCTTCGATGGAGCAGCGGATAAGCCATCTACGGCGTCAGAAAACTCAACGTCGATGCGCTGCAGTTCGGGACAAGCCCCACGGGCGGCGGACCGAATTTCTTCTGCCAAGGCATACAGGTCCGGCGCGGCGCTGATATCAACGCGAATGTTGATCTGCAGGTGGCGATCACCGCGCGGGTCGGGCCGACGCATGCCGACGATGCGTTCGCCCGGTAGGTACAAACTCACCGAACCGAACGAACCGCCGTCGAGCGCGGCGACGCCGCGTACCTTCTGGACTGCCTCTGCAATAGCGCGGGCGTGGCTTACCTCGAGCTCGAAACGTGCTCGGGGCTCAGGCATTGGGCTTAAGCCTGACCCTGGTTCAAAGCAGCCTGGTCCTCAGCCTCGGACTCTTCCTTCGGCAGCTTAACGTCGTGAACAACAACGTTGACGCGCTCGACGCTCAGGCCGGTCATGCGCTCTACCGCATTCATGATGTTGCGGCGGATGGCCTCGGCAAGCTCGTGGATAGCTACGCCGTACTCAGCGGTGATGGCAATCTCGATGCGAGCGGTGCCGTCCGCTACCTCTACGTCCACACCCTGGCGGACGTCCTCAGAAGCACCGAAGGACTCGCGGATATTGCCGATCATGCGGGCTCCGCCGCCACCCAGGGAATCCACGCCGGAGACCTCGCGGGCAGCGATGCCGGCAATCTTGGAGACCACGACATCATCGATGGTGGTGGTGCCGTACTGGGTTTCCAGGTTGTTATTGACCTCGCGCTCCTCGGAGGCAGGAACCTGATTTTCGGTGTTTTGTGCAGGAGTCTTGTTCTCAGACATGGGCGATTGCGCCTTTCTTTGTAGGATGGTGCATGAACGCGATATTTAGATATCTAGGCAGGACAAATTGTCCGAGGCCATTGCCTCCGAGCTTAGATACTTCTCCGGCAATCGTGGGGTGCGGGACAACAAAATTTTCCAAAACGTGATTTTTGGCACGGTTTCATGTGCGGTTTGAAAAACTGCAGCCCAACGTGCTTAAATACATAGGTTGCTTTAACAGGGCAGCGAGAACCGAGGTTCGGTGATGGCGGCGGACGTCGCCAAGCGTGAGTCTCGGGGAGACGCTGAGCTGGTAAAGCGAACATGACACCTTCGTTGTCGCCATGGTTCAGGGAAACCTGAAGCATTGACTGGAAGGTCATCCAATCGGGCTAGGTCCGCGTTAGAGCAGTGACACCCCGAGAAGATGGACCGGAGAAGGGGCATGGCAAATAAACAGCGGCAGTAGACGAATTGGACACTCTCCACGTGTAATGCGTGAAAACCGTCCTCTTCACAATACTTTGACTACGGGTCTTGTACCCCGTCGAGAGCACTGCGTTCTGGCACTTGCCATGTACCGCAACTCTTGGTCGTCATGACAGTCAGACCACTGGCGTTGTGTCAGGCCCCAAGCCCGGACAACGTTATAGAGAAATCGAGAAGCAATTTCCCACCGCTTCACGCCCCGGAAACGCCGGGAATGTGAAAGTGGGGAAGCGAGGAAGAGGATAAGCGTGGCGGGACAAAAAATCCGCATTCGGCTGAAGGCCTATGACCACGAGGCTATCGACGCTTCTGCAAAGAAGATCGTCGAGACCGTTACCCGTACCGGTGCTCGTGTAGTTGGCCCAGTGCCGCTCCCAACCGAGAAGAACGTATACGCAGTTATTCGTTCTCCGCACAAGTACAAGGACTCTCGCGAGCACTTCGAGATGCGCACTCACAAGCGCCTGATCGACATTCTCGACCCAACCCCGAAGACCGTTGATGCTCTTATGCGCATCGATCTTCCGGCAAGCGTCGACGTGAACATCCAGTAAGCGACTTTGGTGGAGAACAAATAATGAGTGAAAACGAGATCAAGGGCATTCTGGGCAAGAAGCTCGGCATGACCCAGGTCTTCGACGAGGACAACCGCGTTGTGCCGGTTACCGTCGTCGAGGCAGGGCCATGCGTTGTCACCCAGATTCGCACCCCCGAAACCGATGGCTACAGCGCCATCCAGATCGCCTTTGGCGAAATCGACCCACGCAAGGCAAACAAGCCGGTTGGTGGTCACTTCAAGAAGGCTGGCGTAACCCCGCGCCGTCACGTTGCGGAAATCCGCATGGACGACACCTCTGCCTACGAGGTTGGCCAAGAGGTCAAGGTTGACATCTTCGAGGGTATCTCCTTCGTTGACGTCACCGGCAAGACCAAGGGCCACGGTTACGCTGGTGGCATGAAGCGCCACGGCTTTGCAGGCCAGGGCGCAGCTCACGGTAACCAGGCCGCTCACCGCCGCGTTGGCGGCATCGGCGGAGCTGCTACTCCGGGCCGCGTCTTCAAGGGCAAGCGCATGGCTGGCCGTATGGGCCACGACCGCGTGACCACCCAGAACCTGAAGATTCAGAAGATCGATGCCGAGTCCAACCTGCTGCTCATCAAGGGTGCTATCCCTGGTGCGCGCGGCGGCCTCGTCACCGTTAAGACCGCAGTGAAGGGCGGTGCACACGCATGAGCAACCTCAAGCTAGACGTCCACACTTCCGAGGGTAAGACCAACGGCTCTGTAGACCTGCCAGCTGAAATCTTTGACACCGAGGCATCCATTGCTTTGATGCACCAGGTTGTTAACGCTCAGCTTGCTGCTGCACGCCAGGGCACCCACGCAACCAAGACCCGCGGCGACGTCCGCGGTGGTGGTCGCAAGCCTTTCCGTCAGAAGGGCACCGGCCGTGCACGCCAGGGCTCTATCCGCGCACCGCACTACACCGGTGGCGGCACCGTCCATGGCCCACAGCCCCGCGACTACGCACAGCGCACCCCTAAGAAGATGATCAAGGCTGCTCTCTTCGGTGCACTGTCTGACCGTGCTCGCAACGAGCGCATCCACGTCATCGAAGAGCTCGTACCGGGCCAGAAGCCGTCCACCAAGTCGGCCAAGGCCTTCCTCGAGTCCCTGACCGAGCGCAAGAACGTGCTGCTGGTCATCGGCCGCGAGGACATCAATGCTCGTCGTAGCGCTAATAACCTGCCTAACGTCCAGATCCTGGACGCTGGCCAGCTCAACACCTACGACGTTCTCTACTCCGATGACGTTGTGTTCTCCGTTGAGGCGCTACACACCTTCATCAACCGCGCAACCGGCGCGGATAAGGAGGAGAACTAATGGCTAAGATTTCTAACCCACGCGATATCATCATCGCCCCGGTTGTATCCGAGAAGTCCTACGGTCTGATGGAGCAGAACGTCTACACGTTCTACGTCTCCACGGACTCCAACAAGTCCCAGATTAAAGATGCCGTAGAGCAGATCTTTGACGTTAAGGTCGACTCCGTGAACACCGTGAACCGTGCAGGTAAGCGTAAGCGCACCCGCACCGGTTACGGCCAGCGTAAGTCCACCAAGCGTGCATACGTGACGCTCCGTGAAGGCAGCGACTCCATCGACGTCTTCGGCGGCGGCGCTTAAGCGCCACCGGAGAGCCGAAAGGAAAAGGAAGAATTATGGCTATTCGTAAGTACAAGCCGACAACTCCGGGTCGCCGCGCATCCTCCGTTTCTGAGTTTGACGAGATCACTCGTTCTACTCCGGAGAAGTCCCTGCTGCGCCCGCTGAGCAAGACTGGTGGCCGTAACAACTACGGCCGCATCACCACCCGCCACATCGGCGGTGGCCACAAGCGCCGTTACCGTCTGATCGACTTCCGTCGTAACGACAAGGACGGCATTCCGGCAAAGGTCGCTCACATCGAGTACGACCCGAACCGCACCGCAAACATTGCACTGCTTCACTACGTTGATGGCGAGAAGCGCTACATCATCGCCCCGAAGGGCCTGAAGCAGGGCACCATCGTAGAGTCCGGCCCCAACGCAGATATCAAGGTTGGCAACAACCTGCCTCTGCGTAACATCCCGACCGGTTCCATCATCCACGCTGTTGAGCTTAAGCCGGGCGCTGGCGCTAAGCTGGCCCGCTCCGCTGGTGCTTCCATCCAGCTGCTGGGTAAGGAAGGCAAGTACGCAGTTCTGCGTATGCCGTCTTCCGAAATCCGCCGTGTGGACATCCGCTGCCGCGCCACCGTTGGTGAGGTTGGCAACGCCGAGCAGATGAACATCCGCTGGGGCAAGGCCGGCCGTATGCGCTGGAAGGGCGTACGCCCGACCGTCCGCGGTGTCGTTATGAACCCGGTTGACCACCCACACGGTGGTGGTGAGGGTAAGACCTCGGGTGGTCGCCACCCTGTGTCCCCATGGGGCCACAAGGAGGGTCGCACCCGCAACCCGAACCGTTACTCCAACAACATGATCGTGCGCCGTCGTCGCCCGAACAAGAAGCGCTAAGAGGAGGTAAACAATGCCACGCAGCCTTAAGAAGGGCCCGTTCGTCGATGAGCACCTCCTCAACAAGGTGGATGCTCAGAACGATGCAGGCACCAAGCAGGTCATCAAGACCTGGTCTCGCCGCTCGACCATTCTCCCCGATTTCATCGGTCACACCTTCGCCGTCCATGACGGCCGCAAGCACGTGCCGGTTTTCATCGAGGATTCCATGGTCGGCCACAAGCTGGGCGAGTTTGCACCAACCAAGACCTTTAAGGGTCACGTCAAGGATGACAAGAAGGGACGTCGATAAGCGATGAGTGAGACCATCACCTCCGCATCCGCCACGGCCCGCTACGTCCGCGTCACCCCGATGAAGGCACGTCGCGTGCTCGATCTGGTCCGCGGCAAGTCCGTAAGCGAAGCCCTGGCTATCCTGAAGTACGCACCGCAGGGTGCTTCCAAGCCAGTTGCCAAGGTCGTTGCTTCTGCAGCCGCTAACGCTGAGAACAACTTCGGCCTCGACCCACGCACCCTGGTCATCTCCGAGGCTTATGCCAACGAGGGTCCGACCATGCGTCGTTTCCAGCCACGTGCACAGGGTCGTGCATTCATGATTCGTAAGCGCACCAGCCACATCACCGTGGTGGTCGAAAGCCAGCAGGAAGGGGCCAAGTAATGGGCCAGAAGATCCATCCTCACGGCCTACGTTTGGGCATCACTTCCGACTGGAAGACCCACTGGTTCGCCGATAAGGACTACGCGAACTACGTAGCCGAAGACATCAAGATTCGTAACTACCTCAACAAGGGCCTCGAACGCGCCGGCATTGCCGACGTCGTCATCGAGCGCACCCGCGACCGCGTCCGCGTCGACATTCACACCGCCCGCCCGGGCATCGTGATTGGCCGCCGCGGTACTGAGGCTGACCGCATCCGCCGCGAGCTGGAAAAGCTCACCGGCAAGATGGTTGCCCTCAACATCCTCGAGGTCAAGCAGGTAGACGCAAACGCAACCCTGGTTGCTCACTCCATCGCGGAGCAGCTGGTTAACCGTGTCGCATTCCGTCGTGCAATGCGCAAGGCTATCCAGTCCGCTATGCGCCAGCCACAGGTTAAGGGCATCAAGATCCTGCTGTCCGGCCGCCTGGGCGGTGCAGAAATGTCCCGCGTTGAGCGCTACCACGAGGGTCGCGTTCCGCTGCACACTCTTCGCGCCGAAATCGATTACGGCACCGCAGAGGCCCACACCACCTTCGGCCGCATTGGCATCAAGGTGTGGATCTACAAGGGTGACGTCGTCGGTGGCGTACGCGAGTCCGAACTGAACGCTCCGGCACAGGGCCGTGGCCGTGACCGCAATGGTCGCTCCCGCCGCGGTGGCCAGCGCCGCCAGCGTGCACAGCAGAAGCAGGAGGGCTAATCCATGCTGATTCCTAAGCGTGTTAAGTACCGCCGTCAGCACCGCCCGAACCGTCGCGGCGTGTCCAAGGGCGGTAACCGCATCAACTTCGGCGATTACGCAATCCAGGCTCTCGAGCCGGCGTACATCACCAACCGTCAGATTGAGGCCGCACGTATTGCCATCAACCGCCACGTCAAGCGTGGTGGCAAGGTGTGGATCAACATCTTCCCGGACCGTCCGTTGACCCAGAAGCCGCTTGGCGTTCGTATGGGTTCCGGTAAGGGCCCGGTCGAGAAGTGGGTGGCTAACGTTAAGCCAGGCCGCGTACTTTTCGAGATGAGCTACCCAACCGAGGCCGTTGCTATTGAGGCTCTGCGCCGTGCAGGCCAGAAGCTTCCTTGCAAGGTCCGCATCATCAAGAAGGAGGACCAGTTCTAATGGCAACCGGTACCCCCGCCCACGAGTTCCGTGAGCTCGACAACGCTGAGCTGCAGTCCCGCCTGAAGGATGCGAAGGAAGAGCTGTTCAACCTCCGCTTCCAGAAGGCCACTGGCCAGCTGACCAACAACCGCCGCATCGGCACGGTTAAGCGCGACATTGCCCGCATCTACACCGTTCTGCGCGAGCGCGAGCTGGGCCTGTCCGTTGCTCCGGGAGCTGAGGCTTAATCATGAGTGAGGCTAACGTGACTGATTCCAAGAAGGCACCTACTCCGAAGAAGGAGAAGGTCAAGGGCGCTCCTAAGGTTCGCACCGGCTACGTAGTATCCGACAAGATGACCAAGACCATCGTTGTCGAGCTGGAAGACCGCAAGCAGCACGCCCTGTACGGCAAGATCATGCGCTCTAACAAGAAGGTTAAGGCGCACGACGAGGAAGAAACCGCAGGCATCGGCGATCTCGTACGCATCGCTGAGACCCGCCCGCTGTCCAAGGACAAGCACTTCCGTCTCGTTGAGATCATCGAGAAGGCTAAGTAAAACCTAGCCAACACAAAGCCCCCGCTACCGAACCTAGAGTTCGGAGCGGGGGCTTTCGCCGTTTTAGGACTTGGCGGATTCTAGTGGTCGTGGAAACACTTTTATGTTTCGGTTGAGTTTATCAGTGCGGCCATTTTCTCGGCTGGTGTTTGGAAGCCCAGGGTTTTGCGGGGTCGGCGGTTGAGTTGCATGGCGACGAATTCTAGGTCCGCTGCACTGTGAACGCTTAGGTCTGTTCCTTTAGGGAAGTACTGCCTTAGTAGTCCATTGGTGTTTTCATTGGTGCCTCGCTGCCACGGCGAACCAGGATCGCAGAAGAACACGGGACAATTTGTAGCTACAGAAAAGGCCTTATGGAAGGCCATTTCACTTCCCTGATCCCAGGTAAGTGATCCTTTGAGATGATCTGGCAAGGTAGCAATCGCTTTTGTAAGTGCTTCATTTACTTCGGTAGCACTATGCCCATTCGGTAAATGCAGCAAGATGACATAGCGCGTGGTTCGCTCTACTAGCGTTCCAATTGCGGACTTATTACCCGCGCCTAGAATGAGGTCGCCTTCCCAATGACCTGGTACTGCTCGGTCGTCTACTTCTGCTGGCCGGTCGGAAATCATCACCATAGGGTCAACAAACCGCTTGCGGGCACTGCGCGTGCCACGAGGTCGACGTTGGGCGTGACCGCGACGCAGTGCAGCAGCGACTTCCTTTTTCAACTCGCCTTTAGCCTGGAAATACAAAGACTGATAAATCGTTTCAGGACACACGTACATAGTCTCATCACCGGGGTAGCAACTGCGCAACCTCCCAGAAATCTGCTCCGGCGAGTACCTATCTTTCACCATTTCCCAAACCACCGTGCGCAAACGTGGATTGGCATCAATCTTGCGCTTTTTCGGTCTAAACCTACGCAACACCGATTTACGGTGCGCATACGTGGGAAGATACACCCCAAATTCATCCCGGTTGCGTTTAAGCTCCTTGCTGATAGTGCCAGCAGAGCGGGCAAGACGCCGAGCAATCTCACGTACGCCTTTGCCTTGCCGGTCAAGATCAAAGATGAGCTCGCGCTCTTCTACCGATAAGTAGCGCGAAGAAATACGCCTATCGATACGCTGTTGCGGAATAACCTGGACTGGGACTGCTTGGCGACCATCAACGTACTCAATTACCTGCATAAGCCTGTTATACAGCGCCACATCTGGGCCAGCCGGGACAAAAGGCACACGTCCAGTGGAAAGCTTAATGACACCTTTTTCTATATCAGCAGCATTACGCGGATGAATGCCACAGGCTAAAGCGGCATCTTTGCGGCCTAAAGCATTCGCGCGCAATTGCAGATAACTACACCGGCCAGTTGTGGCCGCAGCTTTGCGGCCATGTGGATTGCGCTTCCACAAACCAAGCTCAATACCGATGCGGTACACCGGAGAAGAGCCTATAGAAAGCTGGCGCGCAATATCCATCGGTGCCACACCTTCCAGCCACAGGCGAGCTATTTCCTGACTATCAGCCGAGCTAGTAGTCCTGCGGCGCTTGCGCGGCAAGTCCAACTCACCAGCAAGCCGATACGCCACCGACCGTGCTAAACCAACCACCCCAGCAGCCGTCCGTATTGAACTACCAGCCCGAACCAACGACGCAAACCGCGCCACAACAGCAGGATCCGGAACCCATTTCGACTTCACACAATCACCTAACCCATGTCAGGTGTTTCCACGACCACTAGAAATCAGGCTTCTTTACGGCCGGGCCCTTCCATAAAACCAGTAGGGTACCCACGTGACGTCGGTGGTATCTAGGCCCCATTCATTCACCGCGAGGCCTCGCACGCTTTTTGCTAGCTTCCCCTCGCCGGAAGCCCATACGTACCCTGGCCCCAGCGCACCGGCATATTCCGCTCTCAGGGCGGCAACGACAGCCTCCGCCTCCTCGTGCGCTTGGGTATGAATAATTCGCAGGCTGCGTACGCTCGCCTCCCATCTAGCTGCGAGGCCTGGTTCTACCTCGTCGTTGCTGGTAACCACGGCTATAACGTCGGTGGCCCGAAGCATTTCCGGGTTATGGTCTTCTTGGTAGGCCAAAATGTGCCGCAGCGCGGGCAAGGAGGATGCGTCGGCGACTAGAAGTTGTGGCTTCTCGGTTGGCCGCCACAGGGCGTTGCAGGTGAAGAATCCCGCTGTATCTCCGGCTTGTGCGCGGCGAATCCACCGCGAGCCAGGTCCTGAATCACCGTGTGTCACCACGTCGACATCGACTGTGGCCTCCTCCGAGTGGAGCGCGCGGATGGTGTACCAACGCAGGTCAGGCCGCCTCTCCTCGTCGATCGCGCTCACAGCCGAGCGGAGGTTTATGCCGTCGACGGGGAAGGGTGTAAATTCCTGTTCATCTCGGGGCATGACGAGTCCAAAGAATTCATCGGGACCGGAGAGGGTGTATGTCCGGAAAGCCTCGGCGTAGAACGTGAGCCGGTGCAAGCGCGGACTGATCCGTTTATTGGCGGTCAAAGTAACGGGGATGAGTTCGTGCGCAGACATTGGGGCCGATCGTAAGGAAGGGTTCATGTGTCTAAAAAATTACTAGTTTAGTTTAGCCTTGCCTAATCGAGGCTATGCGTTATAGGGTAAGCAAGGTTATTTTCCTCCTTTATTGAAAGGCTTAACCTCATGAAGATTTTCGGCCGTCGCACCATGGGCGCAGTCGCAATGCTTTCCGCCGGAGCCGTAGCTTTAGGCGGTTGCTCGCGTGGTGATGGTGATGAAACAGCTCAGGCGACCGACGCTGCCAGCGAGCAGCGCGTGGCTAGCCTGGGTCTAGGTGATGCCGACACGCTGCTTGCCCTGGGGATCACTCCCGTAACGGTGGCGCCGTGGGGTGCTGAGGGCGATGGCGACCCTTCTGGCGTCGGCCCCTGGGCAGAGGAAGTTTTGGGTGAGGCAAAGCCTGAGGTGATTTATAATACCGCAACCGGATTTACCGCGGATACCTTTGAGCAGGTCACCGCGGCCGACCCCACCCAGATCATTGCGGTGAACCAGGCAGTGGATGCACGCACGAAGGGACCCCTGGAAGAAATCGCGCCTACCACCGTCAAGCCGAACGGCTATGAAGACTGGCAGGTACCCTGGGAAAAGCAGGTAGAGACCATCGCGGATGCGGTGGGCAAAGAAAACGAAGGCGATAAGCTTATCGATGACACCGAAAAGGCCTTCGAGGAATTCCGCCACAAGCACGCGGAATTGCAGGATAAATCTGCGGCCATCGTCATGCCTTATGACGGCAAAATTGGCCTATACACCGAGGAGGATGGGCGTGGACAATTTATCGAGGACCTTGGCATGGAGATCCCCGATGCATTGCAGGGCGACGGCGGCAGCTTCTTCGTCGACATTGCCCCAGAAAACTACGCGAAGCTTAACCAGGTTGATTACCTCTTTGTCCTGGACTACAACGGCTCCTCAGATGCCTTGAAGAAGGATAAGACCTTCCAAGGCCTCGACATTGTCAAGGAGGGTCGCGTGCGCTACTTGGATACCGATACCGGCAATGCCATGAGTATGCCCAATCCGGTGACCATCCCCTGGGCAGTAGATAAATTTGAAGAGAAGCTGTAATTGTCAGCAACCACGATGGACGGCCAACAAATCCAGGCGGATTCCGCAGCAGATAGTCCTACGACCACCGGCACCCCCGCAACGGTAGTGGCGCGGGCACAGAGTCATAAAGTGCTCCTTGTCGCCTTCATTCTCGCCAGCCTGGTGTTGGCGGTGGCGTCTTTGGCGGTGGGATCCCGCTCGATTCCGCCCGGGGAGGTTATCGCTGCCCTGCACGGGGCAGGGGAGCAGGATATCCGCGATATCGTGTGGAACCTGCGCATGCCGCGCACCTTCTTGGCTTATTTCGCCGGCGCGGCCCTTGCTGTGGCAGGTGTGCTGGCGCAATCGTGGACCAGAAACCCGCTAGCGGATCCAGGATTTATTGGTGTTACCGCGGGCGCGTCCTTCTTCGTTGCCTTAGGCACGGCCATTGGTATTGCTACCTCCACCAGTATGCGGACCGCCCTCGCGCTCGTTGGCGCGGGTATTACTACGCTTTTGGTCTTAGCCGTATCGCGGCGGTTTGAGGATCCCCTGACGCTCATTCTGGTGGGCGCCGGCGTCTCCGCAGCTTTGGGATCGGGCGCGACGATCATCGGTCTATATTCCACGGACGTCCTCGATAGCATGCGGCGGTGGACTATCGGCTCGACCTTTGGCCGCGGCCCAGAAGATGTCGCGATCGCGGGCATAGGGCTAGTTGTTGGCGTAGCGTGCGCGGCGATGGTGGCTAGACCCCTCGACCTTCTGGCAATGGGGGAGGAGTCCTCCCTCACCTTGGGTGGGTCCCCCACTACCGCGCGGGTGGGCGCGGCGCTCAGCGTCGTGGTGTTGGCTGGCAGCGCAACGGCAGCAACGGGTCCTATTGCCTTCGTCGGTTTTGCCATTCCCCACATCGTGCGGCGGGTGGTGGGCCCTAGCGTTGCCACCTTGCTTTTGCCCTCCGCGCTCTTGGGCGGTTGTGCCGTGCTTGCCGCTGATATCACCGGCCGCCTCATTGCGGGTAACTCGGAGCTGGAGATGTCGATCGTCCTCGCGATAGTGGGCGCACCTTTCCTCATTTGGGGTGCTCACCGCGGCGTGGGCAGAGCTTGGGGGCAATAAAGCATGACCGCAATCAGCAATATTTTAAAAGCTCAACAACGCCGCCGGCACGTGCGCGTGCTCGCTTCCACGCTGGCTTTCATCCTCATCGCCCTCAGTGCGTACCTAGTGTTACTGGGGCAAGGTCCCATGGCATTGAGTCCGCGGCAGGTTATCGATGTCCTCACCGGAGGCGGCAGCAAGAACCACATCAGGGTGGTGTGGGACTTGCGCCTGCCGGTTGCCATCGCCACCGTTATCGTGGGGGCAGCCCTCGGCCTGGCCGGTTCTTGGACGCAAACCATGGCTCGTAACCCGCTGGCCTCCCCGGATATTTTAGGCGTTACCGGCGGGGCGTCGGTGCTGGTGGTCTTGGGCACCGTGCATTCGCGCCCCAGTTTCGCCGAGGGTATCCCGGAGTTTTGGTGGCGGGCATGCTTGGCGATGATCGGCGCCCTCCTCGTTGTCATCCTCCTCGCTGTTCTGGGTGGCATCGGTACGAGCAACCGCATCGTCATCATCGGTATTGCGTTATCGCTGATGTTTAACGCCCTCGTCGCGTATTTAATGCGCAGCGCCCAGATCCTGCGCGCTGCGGAGGCGCAGACTTGGCTCGCGGGATCGACTGGATTTGTGCACATGGAGGTCATCCTCCCCCTCCTGGTGGCATTAGCGCCGTTTCTCGCCATAGGCATCTGGTGCGCGCGGGAGCTGCCGCTGCTTGCCCATGATGATTCCTCCGCAACCACCCTGGGCGTGAACATCGTCCGCCAGCGAGCCCTCCTGCTTATTGCGGCAACCGGTATCAGCGCCGTGGTGGTCTCGGTGGTGGGGCCCATTGGGTTTATCGCGCTGTTGGCGCCGCACCTGGCGCGGATGGTGGCGCGCACCCCCACGCCATCGCCGCTGGCATCGGCAGCCGCGGGTGCCGCATTGCTGACCGTGTGTGCTGTGATCGCTGGTGCTGTCCCGGTAAATGCACCGGTGGGTGCGGTTTCCTCGGTCATTGGTGGCTGCGCCTTGGTGATAGTGGTGTGGAATGCGGCCGGGCGCAGCTAAACGTTGTGCCGCGGCACAGCAGGGGAACGGATAAGCACGGCGCCAGATGGTGCTAGACAGTCAGACGTGGATGAAGGAAAAGAAATGAAGGATAATCGGCCTAATCAGCCTAAACAGATCACGAGCCCAAAGCCTCGGTGCAGCCTCCACGCCACCGGCATTCATGCGGGATATAAGGATGGCGAGGATATCCTTGCCGGCGTTGATCTGTACGCCCGCGCCGGCGAAGTCACCACGCTCATTGGGCCGAATGGCTGCGGCAAGTCCACTCTGCTGAAAACTCTCTCGAAAATCCTGGCCCCGCGGCAGGGCAGCGTCATGGTCGGGGAAGTTGACCTACACGCCATGTCCGTGAAAGATGCCGCGCAGCAGGTGGCGCTGTTGCCACAGCACCCCGTGGCTCCCGATGGGCTGCGGGTGGGTGAGTTGGTCTCGCGCGGGCGTCATCCCTATCAGGGGAGGATGCGCGGCCTTTCCGCGACGGACCGGGAGATTATTGCGCAGGCTTGCGAGGCTACCGACATTGTGGACTTCCTCGATCGTGATATCGCTTCGCTATCGGGCGGGCAGCGCCAGCGCGTTTGGCTGGCGTTGGCCCTGGCACAAGATACGCCCGTGCTGCTTCTCGATGAACCCACGACCTTCCTCGACCCTGCCCATGCCATGCGCATGCTGGAGTTGGCCCGCGCACAGGCGCAGGCGGGAAAGACAGTGGTTGTAGTCCTACACGATCTCATGCTGGCGGGCCACTATTCTGATTCCATGGTGGTGATGAAATCCGGCGATATCATCGCTCGTGGGGCACCGAAACAAGCGCTGTCGCCGAAGGTATTGGCGCAGGCCTACGGTATCGAGGCTGAGGCCTGGGAGGATCCGCTTGGCGATGCCCCCATCATCGTTCCCCGCCGCGTCGTAGCGGCGCATTAGTGGAGAGCTGCCAATAGTGGCTGTGTGCTAGACGCTTTACTTGACCTTTCGTTGTACATCTAGAAAAGAAATTGCCACTACAAAAAGATTGAGCACGCTTCCCGCGCCGAGTAAAAAGGTGCCAATGCGGTAGGAACCCGTGCCAACGGCGGCCATATTGCCGTAGATGTAGACCCAGATGCCCCAGCCGATGAGCAGAACGAGGCCGGCAAGGCCAGAGAGCAGGCGGAGGCTACGAGGGGAGGTAGGGGCGAAGAATTTATAGGCGGCGTCGACAAGCGCGCAGGCAGCAATGCCCAAGCTCAAGCCGCCAGTGAGCCATACAGGTAGCAGTGCGGCGGTGCCAAAAACTACAGGCAGGATGAAGGCGAGAAATGCGAGGAGAAAGAGCGCGGCGTGCAGCCACAGCGTGCGCTTGGTATAGGTCATAGCGAAGACTCTACTTCCTCGCGGCGCGGGGGATTGGCACCCTTGCGGGAGACGGTGATGCCAGCGGCGGCCACGGCGAAGGACAAAATGTCTTTCCACTGCGCCGGATCCAGCGCAGCAAGAGCGGCGGCGCCGAGCCCGCGTTCATCAATCTGGGTCAGCAGGGCCGCCATAATGGTGTCGCCGGCGCCGATGGTATCGGTGACCGTGACCCGCGCGGCCGGCACCGTAAGGGACGTATCGCCCGCGCGAACGCTCAGGCCCTCGCCGCCCCGGGTGACCACTACGATGGGAACCTGCGAAATGAGGTCGTCGCCCAAGAACTCCACCTCTTCATCAGAAAGCTTCAACAAAGTCACGTAGGGGAGAAGCTCAGCCAAGAATTCGCGGTGCTCCGCAGTGGCATATAAGGGGCGGATGTTCGGGTCGAGGGCGACCAGGGTTCCCTGCGCGGCAAAGTCCTTGAGCAGCTGCGCATAGCGGGAGGCTCCCGGCTCAAGGGCGAGGGAGACCGTGCCGAAGCATGCGATATCGGCCGGCACCAGCTGTGGCTCGACCAGGCGGTCGGCCGTGCCTTCGATATAGAAGTTATAGGAGGCCGAGCCGTCCTCATGGATAGTGGTAACAGCCAAGGTTGTGGGCTCGTCACCGCGCTGGAGGTGAGTGGTGGTTACCCCCTCTGCCTCAAGGCGACCAACGAGTTCCTGCCCGAAACCATCGGTAGAAAGGCGCGACTGGAACTCTACGTCTGCTCCCAGTCTGGCGGCCGCGATGGCCACGTTAAACGGCCCGCCGCCCAGCGCCGGCGTGTGGTCGTTCAAGCTGCCAGGGGCCACCGGAACGAGGTCCACGAGGCCTTCACCGCACACATGAATAGTCATGTTTCCATAGTATCGGTGATATGAACTACCGTCCCAATTTTCACCTCGCCCCGCCGCAAGGCCGCCTCAATGATCCCAATGGCGTCTTTGTGGATGGCGATACCCTGCACGTGTACTACCAGCACGACCCGGCCTTTCCCCGCAAGCCCAAGCGCACGGGCTGGGGGCATGCGACGGCGAGCGTATCGGCCCCCACGCCGTGGCAGCACCACCCCGATGCCTTGTATCCGGACCTGCCCTATGACAAGGATGGTTGCTACTCGGGCGGTGCGGTGGTCGATGGCACCGACGTCTGGCTGTTCTACACAGGCAACCTGAAAGAGGATGGCCGCCGCATCCCGTCCCAGAATCGCGTGCGCGCCATAGACCCTTCGGGCCCGGAGGGTGGCATCTACCTCCGCGACGAGAATAATCCCCTCATTCCGGACTCCCCGGAGGGCTATACGGGGCACTTCCGGGATCCACAGATCACCCGCGATGGCGATGGCTGGCGGATGGTCATCGGTGCCCAGACCGAAGACGAGCGCGGCACCATTGTGCTGTACCGCTCGCAGGACCTGGCCCGATGGGAATTCCAGGGCGAGATTTCTTTCGACGATCCCTCGCAGCTGCCCGGCGGTTATATGTGGGAGTGCCCCAACCTGCTTACCTTGGGCGATAAGCAGGTCCTCATCTTCTGCCCCCAGGCAGAAACAGACCGCTGCGGCTATATCGTGGGCACGCTCGATGGCCTGGATTTCCATATTGAGCGCGGCTTTACCCTCCTGGATCATGGCACCCAGTTCTATGCGCCCCAGGCCACCGAGGACGGCATCCTCCTGGGATGGATGGGCATGCCCGCCCAGGATGACACCCCAACGGAAGGCTGGGTCCATACCTTGACGCTGCCCCGCCGCATCTGGCTGGAGGACAACTACCTGCACCAAGAGCCGCTGTGGTCCGCCTTGCCGGAGACCCAAGGGCGCGAAGGCTTTGGCTCCACCATCGATATCAAGGGCGAAGGCTCCTTTGCTCTTATCGACGCCGCCGGGGACGAAGCCTTCCGCGTCACCCAGCACGACGGCACCATCGCCTTTAACGGCGGCGATTCCATCGACTGCCCGGATGGCGAGATGCGCTTGATTGCTGATGGCTGCGCCGTCGAGGTATACGCCGGTGGCGGTCGCATCGCCGCGTCCTTCGCTGTGTTTGGCGAGTCCCCCTGGCAGGGGTGGGAGCCGCGCGGGTAGGTGTACCCGAAGCCGGTGAAGTTGCCAACACTCCGCCCGAATGTGTGGACTTAGGCCCGAATTCCGGCTGTAATGGAAATAAGCAGTCACGTCCGGTATTCGGATGTGAGCCATTACACTGAAGGGCTCTTCTATGGACCACAAGGAAGTAGCCGCCCGCACGCTAAAAGCACTGGGCGGCGAAGACAACATCATCGCACTCGCGCACTGCGCCACGCGCCTGCGCATGGTGCTGCAAGATTCTGACAAGGTAGACACTGCCGCGCTGGATAATGACCCCGACCTCAAGGGCACCTTTGAGGCCGGCGGCATGTTCCAGGTCATCGTCGGTCCCGGCGACGTCAATATCGTCTTCCAGGAAATGACCAACCTCATTTCTAAGGACGTGGCAGTATCCACCGACCGCTTGAAAGACATCGCCGCTGAATCCGGCAATTGGTTCAGCCGTGCGGTCAAGGTGCTTGCGGATATCTTCGTTCCGCTCATTCCAATTCTGCTTGGCGGCGGTCTGCTCATGGCGCTCAACAACGTCTTGACGGCCGAGGGGCTCTTTGGTGACCAATCCGTCATCCAGATGTTCCCCGCCTGGGAAGGCTTTGCCGGCCTGGTGAATCTGCTCGCCTCTGCGCCGTTTGCCTTCCTGCCTATCCTCGTCGGCTTTACCGCGACGAAGCGCTTCGGCGGCAACGAGTTCCTCGGTGCCGGTATGGCCATGGCGATGGTCATGCCCGATTTGGTCAGCGGCTACAGCGTGGCCGAGGCGATTGAAAACGGTGAGATGTCCTACTGGAACATCTTCGGCTTCGACGTCGCCCAGGCCGGCTACCAGGGCTCCATCCTGCCCATCCTGGTGATTTCGTGGATTCTCGCCACCTTAGAGAAATTCCTGCACAAGCATCTCAAGGGCACGGTGGACTTCATGCTCACCCCACTGCTCACCTTGCTGATTACTGGCTTCCTGACCTTCATGGGTTTGGGACCCATCCTGCGCACGGCCGGCGAGTGGCTGGGCATGGGCCTGGCCAACCTCTATGACTTTGCCGGTCCCGTCGCCGGCTTCCTCTTCGGCCTCGTCTACTCGCCGATTGTGATTACCGGCCTGCACCAATCCTTCCCGCCGATTGAGACGATGCTGTGGAACGAGGGCGGCTCCTTCGTCTTCCCGATTGCCTCCATGGCCAATATCGCCCAGGGCGGCGTCGCACTCGCCGTGTACTTCCTGGCCCGCTCCGAAAAGCTCAAGGGCCTGGCCGGTGCGTCCGGTATTTCTGCTCTCTTTGGCATTACCGAGCCCGCCATCTTCGGCGTGAACCTCCGCCTGCGCTGGCCGTTCTATATCGGTATGGCAGCATCTGCTATTTCTTCTGCCTTCATCGCCATCTTTGGCGTGCTTGCCGACGCCCTCGGTGCCGCCGGCTTCATCGGCTTCGTCTCCGTCCCCCGCTTCGTCCCGACTTTCCTGTTGTGCGGCGTTATCTCCTTCGTAGTCGCCTTTGTGGGCGCTTACCTCTACGGACGGGTGCTCATTCGCAAGAATGGCTCCATCGACCCGGATGAGGTCAACCCTCCCGCAGCCGAGGCGCAGGCCGCCGCAGGCACCCCGGCTGCGGTAGCTGCCGACGATGCGTGCACCATCTTCTCCCCGCTGGAGGGCACCGCCGTACCACTGTCTCAGGTCAGTGACCCCATGTTTGCTGGCGGCAAGCTGGGCCAAGGTGTAGCAATCGAGCCGACCGTGGGCAAGCTGGTTGCGCCTGCCGACGGCAAAATCACCGTCACCTTCCCCTCCCACCACGCCTACGCCATCCGCGCCAAGGACCCAGCGGTGGGAAATATCGATATCCTCATGCACATTGGTTTCGATACGGTAAACCTCAAGGGCGAACACTTCACCTCCCACGTCACCAAGGGCGATGAAGTCAAGCGAGGCGATGTCCTTGCCGAATTCGATATCGACGCCATCAAGGCCGCCGGCCTTCCGGTAACCACCCCGGTGGTGGTCTCCAACTCTAAGAAGACCGGCCCCGTAATTCCTACCGAGGCCTTCCGCCCCGGCGAGCTCATTGGCTCCGGCACCGATATCTTTACCGTGGACCCCAAGCCCGCCGCAGTACCTGCGCAGACAGCCTCGCCGGCTTCCGAATCCGCGTCTTAATGCGCATCCTTTAAAAGCCAACGGTGGGCTCCCGGGCCCATCGCATTAGGTCCATCCAATCTCATTAGGTCCATAGTGATCAGGCCGATCTGAGGAAAACCACTCCTCAGATCGGCCTTTTCCACCTCAATTCAGCCCGATCAGATCGGCCTTAACTCGGATGGGCCCTTGACTCTGAGTGACCGCATTTTTAGTCAGGCATACAAAAAGCTGTGCCGGCCGGACCGAAGTCCGACCGGCACAGCCAGTCTCAGTTTCAGACCCTACTCAGTAGGGGAGTTCTTCCTTAAGCGAAGAACTTGCGGCGTGCAGCGAAGGCGCCAGCAGCAACCATTGCAGCTACGGCCAGAGCAGCCAGAGCCTGTGCAACGGAGTTGGAGCCGGTCTCAGCGGCCATGCCGCGAACGGAGTCGGTGCCCTCGCCAGCAGCCGGTGCAGCCGGTGCGCCAGCCTGAGCAGCGTCGCCCTCAGCCAGCTTGCCGCCCTGAGCCACAACCTCATCCTTGTTGGCGTTCAGCATCTGCTCGGAAGCAGCCTTCTCCTCAGCGGTCGGCTCCTGGCCCTTGCGTGCCTCGTCCTTGACGTAGGTCTTGCCGTCCTGGGACAGGTACCAGGTGATGCCGCCGATAACCAGCGCTGCCGGAAGTGCCAACCAAGCCAGCTTCTTCTTGTCGAAGCCAGGCTTCGGATCCTCAGATGGGAATGCCTTGGCGTAAGCGTCGCGCATCTCGTCGGTGATCTCTTCGTTTACCTTAGCCGGGTCGTTAACGTAGACAGCCGGATCCTTCAGGCTCTGGTACCACTCATTGCCCTCAGCGTCCTTCTTGGTGGCCGGAGCTGGGATGTCGGTGGTATCTGGGGCGGCGGTTTCGGTTTCTTCCTCGCCCTCAGTTGCAGGGGTGGTGCCCTCTTCGTCCTCGGAACCAGCTGGGTCTTCAGAAGCCGGTGCTTCCTCAGTTTCGGTGGTGTAGTTGTCGGTGCGAGGTGCCAGGTTCTCGTAGAACTTATCCTCGTTCTGGAACTGCTCGGATTCCGTTTCCTGAGCCTGGGCAACAGCTGCGCCGCCGAAGGCGAGAGCGCCGGTCAGTGCTGCAGCGGTCAGAGTCTGTGGCAAACGCTTCATGTGGTTCTCCTTAAGGGAATGTGTTGTTACGCGCATCCGGTGGAGGTACGCGCCAAAAGATATGAGTCGTTCTCGACGCCAATCACGATAGTCACAGAATTCACAGTTGTCACGCCAAAAACATTAGTTAACTGTAATTTTCATGCGTTACAGGTGTAGGAAACCTGGCAAAATGGAACGGGTGTGCGGCTAAAATTGCACTAAGAACCTTTAGGGTGTTGGGCAAATGTGCAGATAATACGGTCAACTTCACCATGTATGCGTGTCATTGCATTCGAAATCAGGGGCCAAGGGGGTAGGCGGGGGTGTTGGCGAAAAAAATTTGGGAAGAGAGGGGGCGTCGGTAAGTGCTAAGCGGTGTTTTGGTATGGGCGCTGGCGTGTGGTTGAATGTATAGGTTGCAAAAGCTGGTCGGCCCGTAGCGGTGCGTTTCCGAACCGCCGGTCCGAGACCCTTCGGCATAGTCCGTTGTCAAGGCTTGAGCATCGCAAGTTTGTAGACCGCGTGCGGCAAGGACGGAAATCTTACCGCACATCAATCCAGGTCAGGAGACCATAGTGATTCAGCAAGAATCGCGTCTGCGCGTCGCCGACAACTCTGGTGCACGTGAACTGCTGTGCATCCGCGTTCTCGGCGGCTCTGTCCGACGCTCCGCTGGCATCGGCGACGTCATCGTCGCGACTGTCAAGGACGCCGTTCCAGGCGGCAACGTCAAGGAAGGCGACGTAGTAAAGGCCGTTATCGTCCGCGCTAAGAAGGAGACCCGTCGTCCGGACGGCTCCTACATTCGCTTCGACGAGAACGCTGCAGTTGTTCTCAAGGGCGATAGCGAGCCCCGTGGTACCCGTATCTTCGGACCGGTTGCTCGCGAACTTCGTGACAAGCGTTTCATGAAGATCGTTTCTCTCGCACCGGAGGTGATCTAGTCTTATGAAGATCCATAAGGGAGATATGGTGATCGTCATTTCGGGCCCAGATAAGGGCGCGAAGGGCAAGGTCATCGAGGCATACCCAAAGCGAGACAAGGTCCTCGTTGAGGGCGTTAACCGCATCAAGAAGCACGTCGCAAACTCTGCTGCCGAGCGTGGCGCCGAGTCCGGCGGAATCGTTACCCAGGAAGCTCCGATCCACGTGTCCAACGTTGCGATCGTTGATTCCGAAGGCAACCCGACCCGCGTGGGCTACCGTTTCGACGAGAACGGCAAGAAGGTCCGTATCGCGCGTAGCAACGGGAAGGACATCTAAAAATGAGCGAGAACTACACCCCGCGTCTGAAGACTCGCTACCGCGAGGAAATCCGCAAGTCCCTGAATGACGAGTTCAAGTACGACAACGTCATGCAGATCCCTGGTGTTACCAAGGTCGTCGTCAACATGGGTGTTGGCGAAGCCGCACGTGACTCCAAGGTCATCAACGGCGCACTCGAGGACCTGACCGCTATTACCGGTCAGAAGCCGCAGCTGCGTCGCGCTAAGAAGTCCATCGCGAACTTCAAGCTTCGTGAGGGCATGCCCATCGGCGCACGCGTTACCCTGCGCGGCGACCGTATGTGGGAGTTCCTGGACCGCCTGCTGACCATCGCGCTGCCACGTATTCGTGACTTCCGCGGTCTGTCTGATCAGCAGTTCGACGGCCACGGCAACTACACCTTCGGCCTGTCCGAGCAGTCCATGTTCTACGAGATCGACATCGACAAGATCGATCGCCCTCGTGGTATGGACATCACCGTCGTTACCACCGCTACTAACGACGACGAGGGCCGCAAGCTCCTGCGCGAGCTCGGCTTCCCGTTCAAGTAAATAGAGCGCTAAAAATCCCAACTCCCCGGAAGGGGCGTTGGGATTTTCTAGTTTTACCGAGCACCTTGAATTCAAAGGTGCGTAGGCGCTGGCGTGCGCGGGCCTGGCTTAAGCGCTTTCGGCCTCTGTGTGAGTGGTGCCCTCATACTGCCAGCCGACGACCGCGTTGCGTACCGCTGGCTCCAACGGATTCGCAGGTTGGATACAACTAATGGTGAGCAGGCGGCCGGGCATGGGCCCATCGCCCCAGATAGAGGTGTCATCAGAAAGGCCTTGCTTATCAGGGTCGTGCAGATCGGTTGCAGTATAGATGAGCCAGTTCTGCCCGGAGTCTTGGGTGCGCACGTAGAGCTTGTCTCCCAGATGGACCTTGTGCTCGTTGGCGGAGCCATCGTAGAGATTGTTGAATACGGCCGGCACGCCCGCCCCGGTATGTCCCGCGATGACGACGATGTCTTGTGCCGTGGTGCCTGGCAGCGAGTAAGGGCGATCATCGGCGGTATAGGTGCAGGCCTTATTCATGGTGTCTGGATTGATAGCGCCATTGACCACGCGGCAGGAACCATCCTCGAACTCCGCGTGTACCTCGATGGCGGGGATGAAGAGCTCTACCGCGGGGGAAGGTTCAATAGCAGGCGCCTCTTGGGCGGTGACCTCGTTGGTCTCCAAACCTTCGGGCGGATTGACCACGCGATTAATGGTGCTGGCGATCGCTACCGTGGCGATGATGCCCACGACGACGCGCAGGATGCCGGAGGACTTCCATACCTTTTTGATCCGCTCCCACATGGTGGGTTTGCGGCGGTGCCGGGGAAGTGAGGTGTCCTCAATGCGGCGCGGCGGGTGGCGGCGCTGTTGTTGGCGGGTGCGCGTTTCGGCCTGGCGCCACTGGCGATCAGCATCTGTGCGGTCGGATCGCGATGGAACGCTGCGGCGCCCATTAGCGGGAAGCCGATTCGGTTCCCGCCGCGGCCGGTAGTGGGAATCCATGCGACCTCCGAAGAGAAAATAAGGGTTATAGGAAAGCTCTAGCTTACAACGCAGGGGTATGCATACCCGGAATTGACGCGGAATCAGGTGGTCACGATAAGATTACAGGGATTTAATTCGCTCTAATTAATGAGGTAGAAGATGTCTCTCAATGATGCCGCTAAGGCGGCGGCCGTCAAGAAGGTCACCTTATTAGATGAATCCTTCTCTCGCTTCGCGGTGCGCTCCACTTTGGCCGGCGTGTACCTGTGCATCGGTACCGCATTTGCTGGTGTGGTTGGCCAAGCCGTCAATGGTGTAGCACCAGGCTTGGGTGCGGTGACCTTTGCTCTATTCTTTGGCCTCGGGCTCTTCGCCATTTTGATTCTGGGCGCGGATCTGGCCACGGGAAACATGATGTATATGGTCTATGCCGCAAGCAATAAGCAGGTTTCGTGGGGCAAAGCCTTCTACCTTTTGCTCATCACGACTCTCTTCAATCTGGTGGGCGCAGTCATCTTTGCGGCCATCATGGGTATGTCCGCAAAATTCGCTGAAATGGATCCTTCGCATCTGTTGGTCACCCTTTCTGAGGGGAAGCTGACCAAGTCCCCGCAGGGAATGCTGGTAGAGGGAATCGCGGCGAACTTTGTGGTCAATATGGGCATCGTCGGCGCCATCTTTGCTAAGGACATTGTCTCTAAGTTCTTCGTCATCATTCCGATTATTGGCGCCTTTGTTGGCCTGGGCCTGGAGCACGTAATTGCGAACTTCTGCCTGTTTAGTCTCACCCTCTTTGGATCCGATCCGTTGCCTGCAACCCTGACTGTGGGCAATGTGGCGCTCAATTGGATCCTGGTGTGGATCGGCAATTTGATTGGCGGCGGTCTGCTGATTGGCGGCGTATACGCTTGGCTCAACCGTGGGCCGGAGGCTTATCGCGATTAGGCGAGCTCGCCGGAATACAGATTAAAGCGGTCGCCGCGGGCGAAGCCGACGAGCGCCATGCCGGTTTCGCGGGCCGTCTCTACGGCCAGGGAGGAGGCGGTGCTGACGGCAACGAGCATGCCGAAGCCGGCCATCGCGGCCTTTTGAACGAGCTCGAAGCTGGCGCGCGAGCTCATCACCAAAATGAGGTCATCTGCGGGGAGTTTGTCCTCTAATAGAAGGTGGCCGATGACCTTATCCGCAGCATTGTGGCGGCCGATATCCTCGCGAATGACTACCGGTTCACCGTCCAAGGTGAAGGCACCGGCGGCGTGAATGCCGCCGGTCTTTTTAAATTGTTTCTGCTCGGCTCGGAGCTTATCTGGCAGCTTGGCGACGACATAGGGGTCCACTGGTATATGCGGAATCGGGTAGCGGGCCTGCTTAGTCAAAGCCTCGATAGAAGAGGTGCCGCATACGCCGCAGGCGGAAGTGGTGGTGGTCAACCGAAGATCGCTCAGATCCAGTACATTCTTCTTCGCCAGATCGATGTCCAGCAGGTTGTAGGTATTCATGCCGTTGACGGTGGCGCCGGCGCAGTAGCGGGCCTCGGTGACGTCGCTAAGCGAAGCAATATGGCCCTCTGAATGCAAGAATCCATGCGCCAGCTCAATGTCATGGCCAGGGGTGCGCATGGTGGTGGTGATGGTCTGGCCACCTGCGCGGATTTCCAAGGGTTCTTCGCCGGCGACGGTATCGGCGCGGGTATCGACCTGCAGGCTATCTCCCAGGCGGACCTTGGTGACGGCAAAGGTGGAGTTCTTGCGGCCGGCCATTACTGCAGCACCTGCTTCAGGACATCGATATTGCTGCGGGCTTCCTCTACGTTGCTGGAGGCTAGACCCACGAGGAAGGCGGTAAGTGGGGCCGCGGGGCGGGAGCGATTGTGCGCGACGTCCTTGGTGAGGTCCAGGATTTCGCGGGTGAGTGCGGTTGCCTCCTGAGGATCGAGGCCGAGATGACGGGCGGCTTCTTCGAGCCACTCGTGTGCGGATTGGATGGGGTCCTCGTGTGTTTGGCTCATCACCATCTCCTTATATACGTTCGTGCTGGTCTCGACTCTAATGAAGGCGCTAGATTATTTGGAAAACCGCAGGTTATGGCGTATCATAGTACCTCGTGCTTGCGCTGAGGCGTTGGCGTGCCTAAGTCATTGCGAATTTTGGTGCGCTGAGCTGCAGAAAGCGCCGAGCCGATGCAAGAACTGAACATCAACTTTGTTGTAGGCCCCTCGCCGTAGATAGCGGACCGTTGTCTGAATCAAAGGGTGGCGAGCGCCTTACGGTATTGACCGTAGGGAGCGTGAGTAGCCCGAAATCACACGGAGAACGCTTTGGTGAGCACGGGAACCGCAACGAGAAAGGTACACGGTCACTCATATGACTATGACTGATCCTATTGCCGACATGCTGTCGCGCGTGCGCAACGCAAGTAATGCGCACCATGACACCGTGTCGATGCCTACCTCCAAGCTGAAGGCAAACATTGCCGACATCTTGAAGCAGGAAGGCTACATCGCTGACTACACCGTCGAGGGCCACACCCTGTCCCTCGAGCTGAAGTACAACAACCGCGAGCGCTCCCTGTCTGGCCTGCGTCGCGTGTCTAAGCCGGGTCTGCGTGTGTACGCAAAGTCCACCGAACTGCCACAGGTCTTGGGCGGCCTGGGCGTGGCTATCATCTCCACGTCCCACGGCGTGCTGACTGACCGTCAGGCTGAGGAGAAGGGCGTAGGCGGAGAAGTTCTCGCCTACGTCTGGTAAAGGGAGGTTTGACACATGTCTCGAGTCGGTCTAGCACCAATCGCCGTACCAAACGGCGTCGAAATCAAGATCAACGGCCAAGACGTTGAGGTTAAGGGCCCTAAGGGCACCCAGAGCGTTAACGTTCCAGAGCCTATCGCCATCAACCTGGAAGACGGCGTCCTGTCCGTCTCCCGCCCTGATGACCACCGCAAGCACCGTGCGCTGCACGGTCTGTCCCGCTCCCTGCTGAACAACGCCGTTGTTGGCGTGACCGAGGGCTACACCATCAAGATGGAAATCTTCGGTGTCGGCTACCGTGTCCAGCAGAAGGGTAAGGACCTGGAATTCAGCCTGGGCTACTCCCACCCGATCCTCATCGAGGCTCCGGAGGGAATTACCTTCGCAGTGGACGGCGCAACCAAGCTGTCCATTACCGGTATTGACAAGCAACTAGTCGGACAGATCGCCGCTAATATCCGTCGTCTGCGTAAGGACGATCCTTACAAGGGCAAGGGTATTCGCTACGAGGGCGAGCAGATCCGTCGCAAGGTCGGAAAGACGGGTAAGTAAGCAATGGCAAACACTGAAAACACCAAGCGCACTCCAGTCGGCAAGGACATTTCCTCTCGTCGTCGCGAAGCACGCGCACGCCGTCACTTCCGTATCCGTAAGACCCTGCGTGGCACCCCTGAGGCACCACGTCTGGTTCTTCACCGCTCCTCCCGTCACATGCACGTGCAGGTCATCGATGACCTGGCAGGCCACACCCTGGTCTCCGCATCCTCCATGGAGGCGGACGTTCGTGCACTCGAGGGCGATAAGAAGGCCAAGGCTGCCAAGGTAGGCGAGCTGGTTGCCGAGCGCGCTAAGGCCGCTGGCATCGAGCACGTCGTATTTGACCGCGCAGGCTACAAGTACCACGGCCGCGTCGCTGCGCTGGCTGACGCCGCACGTGAAGGTGGTCTGAAGTTCTAATGATCATCGTCAACGGAAACATCAACGGAAGGAACGCCTAATGTCGGACCGTGAACAGCGTGACGGCGGACGCTCCGCCGAGAACAACAAGAACAACCGCGGTGGCAACGGCCGCCGCAACGATCGTCGTAACCAGCAGGACAACGAGCGCGATAAGTACATCGAGCGCGTTGTGACCATCAACCGCGTCTCCAAGACCGTTAAGGGTGGCCGCAACATGTCCTTCACCGCCCTCGTCGTTGTCGGTGACGGCCAGGGTCAGGTTGGCGTTGGCTACGGCAAGGCCAAGGAAGTCCCGGCCGCAATCCAGAAGGGCGCTGAAGAGGCTCGCAAGAACTTCTTCCGCGTTCCGATGATTGCCGGCACCATCACCCACCCGGTTGAGGGTCGCGACGCAGCTGGCATCGTCATGATGAAGCCTGCCGCACCTGGTACCGGTGTTATCGCTGGTGGTGCTGCTCGTCCAGTGCTCGAATGCGCTGGCGTGCAGGACATCCTGTCGAAGTCCCTGGGCTCCGACAATGCACTCAACGTCGTCCGCGCTACCGTGGACGGCCTCAAGCAGCTGGTCCGCCCTGAAGAGGTCGCCGCACGTCGTGGCAAGTCCCTCGAAGAGGTCACCCCGGCCCGTATGCTGCGCAAGCGCGCAGGTCAGGAGGCATAAACAATGGCTCTGAAGATTACACAGGTAAAGGGCCTGGTGGGCACCAATCCGAACCACCGCAAGAACATTGAGGCTCTTGGTCTCAAGCGCATCGGTCAGTCCGTAGTTAAGCAGGACACCCCGATCGTTCGCGGTATGGTTCATAAGGTTCGCCACCTGGTCACCGTCGAAGAAGTGGCAGGGGAGTAAACCATGGCTGATATCATCAAGCTGCACGACCTGCGCCCAACCGCAGGAGCAAACAAGCCTAAGACCCGCGTCGGCCGCGGTGAGGCATCCAAGGGTAAGACCGCTGGTCGCGGTACCAAGGGCACCGGTGCTCGTAAGCAGGTTTCCGCTGCTTTCGAGGGTGGCCAGATGCCGATCCACATGCGTCTGCCTAAGTTGAAGGGCTTCAAGAACCCGAACCACGTTGAGTACCAGGTAGTTAACGTTGCTGACCTGGCTGAGAAGTTCGCAGATGGCGGCGACATCACCGTTGCTGACATCGCAGCTGCTGGCCTGGTCCGCGCTAACAAGCCGGTCAAGGTTCTGGGCAACGGCGACATCAACGTTAAGTTGAACGTCACCGCTGACAAGTTCTCCAAGTCTGCTGTAGAGAAGATCGAGGCTGCTGGCGGTTCCGCCAACACCAAGTAATCTCTACTAGGTAGATTTCATCCCCCTCTCCGCACATGCGGGGCAGGGGGATGTTTCCGTTTTGTAGGCATCCTAGTGCCGCTATATAACGTGGCGCCTAGGCTATGCGCGCCATTGGTGCTGAAAATGGTTGACAGGAAACCTTTATTAATAAATAAGGCTCCGGGTATATCGATTTATATTCATGGGTGCTAGAGTCTCCCTTAGTTGAAAATCATCAAAAGTTAAGGAGAATCTTATGTCGTCTGTTTCTTCCCTGCTCGCTACCGCAATTGCTGCCGTCATGCCGTTTGCCGGCTCTACCGGCCCGGTCGATGCTCAAGACCAGCTGTCGCAGCCTGATCCTGCTGAGACCACCCAAACCGCGCCGGCCGAGACTGGCGAGCAGCCCGCTCAGGACCAGCAGCCGGGTACCCACGCTGAAAAGGGCCGCATTACCGGAGATAAGGAAGATGTCATCAACGGTGACGCAGAGGGCACCGAAGAGGTCGATCCAGGGTTCAACGGCGGCAACCTGCAGAGCGGCAAGTTAGCGGTGCAGCGCGAGCTGGCACTTGCTACCCAGGAGGCGGGTCACGAGTTCATGAACATTGAGTTCAAGGACGATCACTCCGCCCACTTGACCTTCCCGGAGACCTATAACCCGGAAAAGGACGAGGCCGCTGTGCAGCGCGTCATGGATGCACTGAAGGTCAACGGCTATGAGAACATCACCGCTGCCTACTAAACGCGAACGTCCTATATTCGGACAAAGGAAGAGGGTGGAACGCCTGGGAAGTGCGTTCCACCCTCTGTGCGTATCAGGCCCTGCGGGGTGGGGGAGGGCTAGGCCTCGTCCACGGTCTTTTCGTATAGGCCGGGGAAGCGGTCATCCGGGTCGGTAACCGCCTTAATAGTCGAAGGAAGGCTGCCACCGTAGAGCTCTTCGAACTTCTCCCGGGAATAGAAGGCCTCGGAGTAGAGGGACTTGTGCCCTCCTAGCTCGTTGACCTTGGATTCGATGACTTTGTTGAACGCGCCATTATTCGGGGCGGACGGGTCGACGTGGTCGCCGTCTACGCCGGACCAGAAGCCGACGTTGACCCAGGTCTGTCCGGGGCGCAGCGGGTAGAGCGGCCATGGGTCGGCGGAGTCAGAGGCGATGTCGCCGGTGCCTACGAGCTCGTCCACGCCATCGCGCAGGCGGATCGGGCACAGCCACACCGGTTGAATATCGGAGGCGTTAAAGAACCAGTGGAGGAATTCCGGCAGGTTCTCCGGTGTGACCTCAATATCCTGCACCACGCGCTCGGCGCGCGGCTTGCCGTGCGGCTTTTTGATGAAGTTATATTCCAGCTCGTACTTGCGGTCGAGGCGGACTAGCTTCCAATAGAAGGAGCTGCGGCGAAGCTCGCGTGGCCACACCTTGCGTACCTTCGGGTTCTGCGCACCAAAAGCGCGCGAGCACCAGAACCAGTCGGTATCCCAGCGCCAGATGTAATCGCGGATGGTGAGACGATCGCGGCGGATGCCAGAGGCGTGCTGAAGGCTGCGGTAGTAAATCTTGTCCCGCGTGTAATCGGAGGTTGGACCCTCCTCATCAGTAAAGCGGGCGAAGACAAGGTAGGCCTCGTCTTCGGAAAAGACCACGCCGTCGAGGCCATGGACGGGCTCGCCGCGGTGGGTGTGGGAAGAGGCGACGTCGGCAAGCACGCGGCTGGCTTCCTCCACGGTGTGGAAACGCTCTTCGCGCAGCTCTACATAGGCGGGCACGGGTTCCAGCTCAATCTTGAGGCGCACCGCGTAGCCCAGCGAGCCATAGGAGTTGGGGAACAGGCGGAAGAGATCAACGTTGGACTCGCGGGAGCAGGTGAGAATTTCGCCGGTGCCGGTAAGGACATCCATCTCCAGCACGGACTCGTGTGGGAGGCCATTGCGGAAGCTGGTGGATTCCACGCCCATGCCAGTAACCGCACCGCCCAAAGTAATGGTCTTAAGCTGCGGGACGACGAAGGGCATCAGGCCATGAGGCAGGGTGGCATCCACGAGGTCTTCGTAGGTGCACATGCCTTGTACATCGGCCGTGCGCGCAACTGGATCGACCTCAATGACGCCGCTAAGGCCGGACACATCGAGGCCCTCCTGCTCCTCGCTGCGGCTACGGAAGAGATTGGAGGTCTTCTTGGCTAGGCGTACGCGCTTTCCGGCCGGGACGGCACGGAAGCTCGCCAGCAGCTTATCGACGCCCTCCTGGTGCGCCTCCCATCCCACCGGCTCAATGGGCATGGCATCCACCGGTCGCGGCTGGGCGGCGGCGAGGCGTTCGCGCAGGTTATCAATGAGAGTCATGGCACCCCTCCTTAAAAGCGGCTATCTTCCCACCAGCGGCGCTCGGGCACGCCGGCGCGGGAGCCGGCCTCGCCCAGCTTGACGCCGAGGAAGTGGTACAGGTTGATGATATTGCGCTCAAAGCCCCATTCGGATCCGGCCATATAAATGCCGTAGAGGCGAGCGGTGGGCAGTCCCACGGTTGCGCAGGCCTCGTCCCAATTGTCCTTCAGGTTCTCGCACCAGTCATGCAGCGTGCGCATGTAGTCAAAGCGAAGGGACTCGGTGTGGATGACTTCGAAGCCATTGTCTTGCATCGCCTTGGTGACATTGCCGGAGCCGGTGAGCTCGCCGTCCGGGAAGATATAGCGGTCAATGAAACCGCCCTTAGGGGTCTTGTGATTATCCGGGTAGGTGATGTTGTGGTTGAGCATCAGGCCGCCGACCTTCAACTTGCCGTGCAGGAACTTGAAGAAGTCGTTGTAGTTCTTAACACCAATGTGCTCGATAATGCCGATGGCGGAGATGGCATCGAAGCCCTCTTCGGTGATATCGCGGTAGTCCATGAAGCGGACCTCCGCCAGATCTTGGAGGCCTTCCTCCTCAATCTTGCGCTGGCCCCACTCGGCCTGTTCCTTGGATAGGGTGACGCCGATGGACTTCACGCCGCGGCGCGCCGCGTAGCGCACCATACCGCCCCAGCCGCAGCCCACATCCAAGTGGCGGTCGCCCTCCTTGAGGCGGAGTTTGTCAAAGATGAGGCGGTACTTATTCTCCTGTGCTTCCTCCAGGGTGGCATCCGGGGAGGGGTAGTAGGCACAGGTATAGGTCATCGAATCGCCCAAGAAGAGCTCGTAGAAATCATTGCCAACGTCATAGTGATCAGAAATGACATCGGCATCGCGCTGCTTCGAGTGCTTGGATAGGCCGTCGTGTAGCTTGCGGCGCAACCAAGAAGCGCGCTCCACCTCAGGGACCGGCTGGATCTGGAAAGCGCCCATGGACGCTAGGGAACGAACAACGCGGGCAAGGGTCTTGGCATCCGGCTTCTGGAATTTGTCATACATGGCATGCAGCGCGTCAAAAATGCCATAGGGGTGGGCCGGGTGATCGCCATGCACCGTGATGCCGTCCGTGACATAAGCTCGCGCAAATCCCACGTCACCGGGATGGGTAGCGATAAAGGAGAGGCCCTCGAGGCTATTAATAGTCACCTTGTACTGGGCGTCTTCTGGTCCGGTCGCGGACCCGTCAAAGGCTTCCCAGCGGAAGGGATTCGGGCTAGGGACAAATACGTCGATGATCTCAGCAACGGTCATCGGCGTGAATTTCTTGCTCATGAGTACTTCTTTCAAAACATTAGGTTCACACCAATAACGGCCTCGAAGCGCATAGTGCTGTGAGGTCGGAGATATTTCAGGAGAATTGCGTGTGTGCAATACCCCTTCATGGTAAACCCCGGATACAAAACGCGCGAGAGGACAAGCAATCATGGTCACACTATTGGGTCTTAATGTGGCTATGCGGGGCGAGGCTGGTAGGGTAATGGGGTCATAAGTGTTCAACCGTCCCTGAAGGAAACCTGAATTTCCCCTAAGCTTTCCGGCTCAGGGGGTGCGGTTTCCTAGGGGTAGATGAGTTTCCACCTCCGTGTATGAACGCGAAACCCTCCCTAGATTTCGCGTTCGGCAGCGGTAGGCCAGGAGGATTTTGTAGTGTCCGCCATTGTCCAGGCTTTTAAGGATGCCGACCTACGTAAGAAGATCATCTTCACCATCGTGATGATCATCGCGTACCGCGTCGGTGCACAGATCCCGTCCCCGGGTGTTGACTATGCGTCTATTGCTGGCCGTTTGCGCCAGTTGACCGAGCAGTCCGGAGACCTTTACTCCGTCATCAACCTCTTCTCGGGTGGTGCGCTGCTGCAGCTGTCGATCTTCGCTATCGGCATCATGCCGTACATTACGGCGTCGATTATCGTGCAGCTGCTGACCGTGGTCATTCCCCGCTTTGAGGAATTGAAGAAGGAAGGCCAGTCCGGTCAGGCCAAGATGACCCAGTACACCCGCTACCTGACCCTCGCGTTGGCGTTGCTGCAATCCTCCGGCATCGTCGCGCTGGCAGACCGCGAGCAGCTGCTGGGCCAGGGCGTACCGGTCTTGGCAGAAGACCGTAACTTCTTCACCCTCATCGTCTTGGTCATCACCATGACCTCCGGCGCTGTGCTGGTGATGTGGATGGGTGAGCTCATCACCGAAAAGGGCATCGGTAACGGCATGTCCCTGCTCATCTTCGCTGGTATCGCAACCCGCCTGCCAACCGATGGTGTAAGCATCCTGCAGAACAATGGTGGACTCGTCTTCGCCATGGTGGTAGCCGGCTTGGTCATCCTAGTTGTTGGCATTACCTTCATCGAACAGGGCCAGCGCCGCATTCCGGTTCAGTACGCAAAGCGCATGGTCGGCCGCCGCCAGTACGGTGGTTCCTCTACCTACCTGCCGCTGAAGGTTAACCAGGCCGGCGTTATCCCGGTCATCTTCGCTTCCTCCCTTATTTACATGCCGGTTCTGATTACCCAGATTGTGAACTCTGGTTCCGCCGGCACCCCGGATAACTGGTGGCAGCGCAATGTCATCGCGCACCTGCAGGCACCTTCTTCCTGGCAGTACATCGTGCTGTACTTCGTCCTGACCATTTTCTTCGCTTACTTCTATGTTTCGGTTCAGTACGATCCGGCAGAGCAGGCGGATAATATGAAGAAGTACGGCGGCTTTATCCCGGGTATTCGCCCGGGCCGTCCGACCGCGGAGTACCTTGGTTATGTGATGAACCGTCTGCTGTGCGTGGGCGCCCTGTACCTGGCACTTATCGCCATCCTGCCGAATATCCTCTTGGACCTCGGCGTAGGCAGCTCCTCCGCCAGCGGCACGTCCGCCTTTGGTGGTACGGCCATCCTGATTATGGTCTCCGTCGCCTTGACCACGGTCAAGCAGATCGAGTCCCAGCTACTGCAATCCAACTACGAAGGACTACTTAAGTAATGCGTCTTGTACTTCTAGGACCTCCCGGTGCCGGCAAGGGCACCCAGGCAGCTATCCTCAGCGAGAAGCTGAACGTTCCGCACATCTCCACCGGCGACCTGTTCCGCGCCAATATCGGCGAGGGCACCCCGCTGGGTGTAGAGGCAAAGTCCTACATCGATGCAGGCAAGCTGGTACCTACCGACGTCACTGCCCGCATGGTCGAGGACCGCCTTAACCAGGATGACGCCAAGAATGGCTTCCTGCTGGACGGCTTCCCACGTACCACCGAGCAAGCAGACATCTTGGAGGAGCTGCTGGCTAAGAAGGGCGAGAAGCTCGACGGAGTTCTCAACTTCGAGGTCTCTGAGGATGTTGTGGTTGAGCGCATGATGGCCCGTGGCCGCGCCGACGATAATGAGGAGACCATCCGCACCCGCCTCAGTGTCTACCGCGAGGAAACCTTCCCGCTTATCGAGCACTACGGCGATGCCATCATCTCCATCAAGGCCGAAGGCACCGTGGAGGAAATCAACGCCCGTGCGATGGAAGCCCTGGGTAAATAAGCATGGCTTTTCGACGCCGCAGTAAGCGCATCCCCGCCCGCACCCCGGGCGAGCTAGACGCCATGCAGGCCGCCGGCGAAATTGTTGGCAAGGCACTGCAGGAAGTCCGCGCTGCTGCGGCGTCTGGTGTATCTACCCTTGAGCTGGATGCGGTGGCTGAGCAGACCATTCGCGATGCCGGAGCTTACCCGACCTTCAAGGGGTACGAGGGTTTCCCGGGCTCCATTTGTGCTTCCGTTAATGACGTCATCGTGCACGGCATTCCGGATAAGGAAACCGTCCTGGCAGAGGGCGACTTGGTGTCCATCGATTGCGGTGCCACGCTGGACGGTTGGGTAGGCGATAGTGCCTGGTCCTTCGCAGTGGGCGAGCTCGATGCTGATGTCGCGGCCCTCAACAAGGCCACCGAGTATGTCCTTATGGAGGGCATGCAGGCTATGGTTCCGGGCAATATGCTTACCGACGTCTCCCATGCCCTAGAGCAAGCCACCCGCCGGGCCGAGCAGAAGTTCGGCGTGGATCTGTTCATCGTGGATGGCTACGGCGGTCACAGCATCGGGCGAACCATGCACGAGGATCCTTACCTGGCCAATGAGGGACGCCCGGGCCGTGGCCCGCTGATCCAAGAAGGCTCTGTGCTGGCCATTGAACCCATGCTAACTTTGGGCACAGAGGATTCCGCCGTGCTAGAGGATGACTGGACGGTCGTTACCCTCGATGGCTCCTTTGCCGCCCACTGGGAGCATACGGTGGCCGCGACCGCCGATGGTCCCCGTATTCTTACCCGCCGCTACTGACATTTATTCCCCAATATTGCCTGTTGCACTAGGCATACGCCCCTGAAAGGTTTATACTCACAGCCATGTCTAAATTTAGCTTCCGCAAAATCCGTGCCACGGTTGCAGCGCCCGCAGTCGCTGGCGTGATGGCCTTGAGCACCACCATTGCGGCTCCTGCCGCTACCGCCCAGGAGATTCCGAACCTGGATCAGCTCAGTTCCAAGGCAAACTCCGACCTCGCTCAGTTCTCTTCCCAGTCCGGACTGGACCAGCTCACCGCTGAGGCAAAGAAGCAGCTGGATAACTTCTACGGCCAGAGCCGCGAGCAGGCCTGGAATACCCGCAACCAGATCTTGGACCAGGCAGAAAAGTTCTCCCCGGAGCTGGCTCCTAGCGTCCAGACCGCTGTGGACGGCGCCGTAGAATTCCTCTTCCCAGGCTTGATTGCACAGAAGAATGAGGAAGCACGCAAGGCCCGCGAGGCCGCTGCTCGCGCCAACGCTGAGCGCGTCGCTGCTGAGAAGGCTCGTTCTGAGGCTGCGGCACGCAAGGCGGAAGCACAGCGCCGCGCCAACCAGTTCGACCGTGGCCCGTGCCCGGCCGATGCGAAGGTTTGTGTCGACCTCAATGGTCGACGCACCTGGCTGCAGGATGGCGGCAAGGTGTCTTACGTGTCCCCGGCAATGTCCGCCGGCATGCGCGGTCAGGAAACCCCACGCGGTACTTTCCATGTGACCCGCAAGGTAGAGCATGAGATTTCCCGCGAGTTCAATAACGCACCGATGCCGTACTCCATCTACTTCACCAATAACGGTCACGCCTTCCACCTGGATGACCCGGCTGTTGATTCCAATGGCTGCGTTCACCTTCCGCCAGACGCTGCCAAGCGCTACTGGGATAATGTACAGGTTGGCGATAAGGTCTTTATCTACTAAGGCCCGCGCTTAAGCGAAAGCCTCATCCCCCGAACCGGCTCCCGAGAAGGAGACCTGGTTCGGGGGATTTTGTTGGCTTAGGGTGAGTTGCGGGCGAGCAAGCGGGGCGTCGCAAAGCGCAGCGGTTTGGAAAACGTGTCGCTGCAGCGTATGCTGTTAAGTCGGTGTATAGCGTCAGCGAGGCTGGCGCGGATACGCCACCGCAGTAGACAACAAACATGCAGGTGACGGCGCACTTGTCCGTCGCCAGAAAAGTAGAGGTTATGGCTAAGGAAGGCGCAATCGAGGTAGAAGGCCGCATTATCGAGCCTTTGCCCAACGCAATGTTCCGTGTCGAGCTCGACAATGGACACAAGGTTCTTGCACACATTTCTGGCAAGATGCGTCAGCACTACATTCGCATCCTCCCAGAGGATCGCGTGGTTGTAGAGCTGTCTCCTTATGACCTGACCCGCGGACGCATCGTCTACCGCTACAAGTAAAGACAGTAAGCCTCCTCACCCAAGGGTGAACCCGTAGGTTCACTCTGTCCACCTCAGGCTACGGTGGCCTGAGCCCGCACTGGTAAGCAACCCAAGGATTCCCGGCACGGTCCGGGCGAAGCGTTGCATGGAGCGGGACGGATGGGGAGAAAACCGCCGTAACAACCCGAAAGGACACGCCATATGGCACGTCTAGCTGGTGTTGACCTTCCCCGCAATAAGCGCATGGAGGTCGCTCTCACCTACATCTACGGCATCGGTCCAACCCGTGCCAAGGAACTGCTAGAAAAGACTGGCATTTCTCCTGACCTGCGCACTGACAACCTGGATGATGACCAGCTGTCGGCGCTCCGTGACGCAATTGAGGCTACCTGGAAGGTTGAGGGTGACCTCCGCCGTCAGGTTCAGGCTGATATCCGCCGCAAGATTGAAATCGGAAGCTACAAGGGTCTGCGCCACCGCCGTGGCCTGCCTGTACGTGGCCAGCGCACCAAGACCAATGCGCGCACTCGTAAGGGTCCGAAGAAGACGATCGCAGGAAAGAAGAAGTAATTCATGCCTCCAAAGACTCGTTCCGGCGCGCGCCGTTCCGGCCGTCGCGTCGTAAAGAAGAATGTGGCCCTCGGCCACGCATACATCAAGTCCACCTTCAATAACACCATCGTCTCGATCACCGATCAGACCGGTGCTGTTATCTCTTGGGCATCCTCCGGCCACGTTGGCTTCAAGGGTTCCCGTAAGTCCACTCCGTTCGCCGCTCAGATGGCAGCCGAGAACGCTGCACGCAAGGCAATGGATCACGGCATGAAGAAGGTTGACGTATTCGTCAAGGGTCCGGGCTCCGGCCGCGAGACCGCCATCCGTTCCCTGCAGGCTGCAGGCCTCGAGGTTTCCTCGATCACGGATGCAACCCCACAGCCGCACAACGGCTGCCGTCCGACCAAGCGCCGCAAGGTTTAAGGGAAAGGAAGAGGTAAGAAAATGGCTCGTTACACTGGCCCCGCTACCCGCGTATCCCGCCGTCTTCGCGTCGACTTGGTCGGCGGCGATATGGCATTCGAGCGCCGCCCGTACCCACCGGGACAGGCTGGCCGCAACCGCATCAAGGAATCTGAGTACCTGCTGCAGCTCCAGGAGAAGCAGAAGGCAAAGTACACCTATGGTGTGCTGGAGCGTCAGTTCCGTCGCTACTACGCAGAGGCTAACCGCCTCCCGGGCAAGACCGGCGATAACTTGGTTATCCTGCTCGAGTCCCGCCTGGACAACGTAGTTTACCGTGCAGGTCTGGCACGCACCCGCCGCCAGGCTCGCCAGCTTGTCTCCCACGGTCACTTCACCGTGAACGGCAAGAACATCAACGTTCCTTCCTACAAGGTCACCCAGTACGACATCATCGATGTCCGTGACCGCTCCAAGAAGATGGAATGGTTCGAAGATGCTCAGGACGCCCTCATCGATGCCAACGTACCGGCATGGCTGCAGGTTGTTCCTGATACCCTGCGCATCCTCGTGCACCAGCTGCCCGAGCGCGCTCAGATCGACATTCCGCTGCAGGAGCAGCTCATCGTCGAGCTTTACTCGAAGTAAACTGTTATACCGCACGGCCTGTAATGGCCTGGCGGATAACCAGGAATCTTCAATCCCGAAGATTTTTACCCCTCTACCGGCGTCAAATAGCGGTCGCCGAAAAGGAGAATTTCAATGCTCATTTCCCAGCGTCCTCAGCTCACCGAGGAATTCATCGACTCGTCTCGTTCCAAGTTCGTCATCGAACCGCTCGAGCCGGGCTTTGGCTACACCCTCGGTAACTCGCTGCGTCGTACCTTGCTGTCCTCCATTCCGGGTGCAGCGGTAACCTCCATCAAGATCGATGGTGTTCTCCACGAGTTCACCACCATCAACGGTGTGAAGGAAGACGTTTCCGAGATCATCTTGAACATCAAGAGCATGGTGCTTTCTTCCGAATCCGATGAGCCGGTTGTTATGTACCTGAGCAAGGAAGGCCCGGGCGATGTCACCGCGGGCGATATCCAGCCGCCGGCTGGTGTGGAGATCCACAACCCGGATCTGCACATCGCTTCCCTGAATGACACCGCCAAGCTGGACATTGAGCTCGTCGTCGAGCGCGGCCGTGGCTATGTCCCAGCCGCTCCTACCTCCGGTGAGATCGGCCGCATCCCGGTCGACCAGATTTACTCCCCGGTTCTCAAGGTCTCCTACAAGGTCGAGGCAACTCGTGTTGAGCAGCGCACCGACTTTGACAAGCTGACCATCGACGTCGAAACCAAGAACTCGATTTCTGCCCGCGATGCCCTGGCTTCCGCCGGCGGCACCCTGGTCGAGCTGTTCGGCCTGGCTCGCGAGCTGAACAATGCTGCCGAAGGCATCGAGATCGGACCCTCCCCGCAGGAGACCGAGTACATCGCTGCTTATGGCATGCCGATCGAGGACCTGAACTTCTCCGTCCGCTCTTATAACTGCCTGAAGCGTCAGGAGATCCACACCGTGGGCGAGCTCGCTGAATGCACCGAGTCCGACCTGCTGGATATCCGCAACTTCGGCCAGAAGTCGATCAATGAGGTAAAGATCAAGCTGGCTAACCTGGGCCTGGCTCTCAAGGACACCCCTGAGGACTTCGACCCGACCCAGCTCGAGGGCTACGACGCAGAAACCGGTGACTTCAAGGATCCGGCTGCCGAGGATTCCGAGTAAAGAACCCCGCTGACTTGCGGCAATAACCTAATTGCCGCGCGCTCAACTTTTACCGCATACGAGGAGTACACAATGCCAACCCCTAAGAAGGGTGCCCGTCTCGGCGGCTCCGCCAAGCAGCAGGCTCACATGCTGAGCAACTTGGCAGCCAGCCTGATCGAGCACGGCGCTATCAAGACCACCGATGCCAAGGCGAAGGTTCTTCGCCCGTACATCGAAAAGATCATCACCAAGGCTAAGTCCGGCACCATTGCTGACCGCCGCGCAGTTCTGAAGCTCATCCCGCGCAAGGATGTTGTTTCTTACCTGTTCGACGAGGTTGCCCCGAAGTTTGAGAACCGTGAGGGTGGCTACACCCGCACCATCAAGCTGGACAACCGCGCCGGTGACAACGCCCCGATGTCCCAGATCTCCCTCGTTCTCGAGGAGACCGTGACCTCTGAGGCTAACCGCGCTACCCGCGCTGCCGCATCCAAGGCCGCTGAGGCTGAGGAAGCTAAGGCAGACGAGGCTGCTGAGACCGAGGCACCTGCCGAGGAGACCGCAGCTGAGGAGTCCGAGGAGAAGTAATTCCCCTTAGGCCCTAGCGCTTCGCCGCCGCCTTTCCCCATTTGTGGGAGGGGCGGCGGCTTTTTCATGTCCGCACCCCAGTAAGGGGGCGTTGCACGGCCGACCCAGCGCCGGTGGGGAGAAGATGCTCCGGTAGCATGAAGCCCACTATGACAGATGCAGCATCGACTTCCCCCGAAGGGCCGGCGGACGGGTTCGTTCGCCTGCGCTTGGACTTGGCTTATGACGGCACGGACTTTCATGGCTGGGCCAAGCAGAAGGGCGGTCTGCGCACGGTGCAAGGCGTGGTGGAAGAGAAACTGGCGATGATTGCGCGCACGGAGGTGCCGCTTACGGTCGCTGGGCGCACGGATGCCGGCGTCCATGCCCGTGGCCAGGTGGCGCATGTGGACGTTCCCACGGAGATGCTGGCGCAGCGCTCGGTGGCGGGGGAGCCGGGGAAGCTGGTGCGTCGGCTAGCAAAGCTTCTGCCAGAAGACGTTCGGGTACATGGGTGCGAGTTCGCACCCGCG
The DNA here is from genome assembly GCF_022347225.1 of Corynebacterium sp. ACRPQ. Lineage (NCBI taxonomy): Bacteria > Bacillati > Actinomycetota > Actinomycetes > Mycobacteriales > Corynebacteriaceae > Corynebacterium > Corynebacterium sp. ACRPQ. The sequence continues at coordinate 65,775 of NZ_JAKRNF010000006.1, read as the reverse complement.
GGTTTTGATGCGCGATTTTCGGCGCTGCGGCGCCACTACGTGTACCGGATTACCACCAATCCGCGCGGCGCGCTGCCGACCCGTGCGCGGGATACGGCCGAGTGGATTAAGCCGGTGGATATCGATGCCATGCAAGAAGCCGCGACCGCCCTGGTGGGCCTGCATGATTTTGCGGCTTTTTGTAAGGCCAAGCCGAACGCCACGACCATCCGTGAATTGCAGGAATTTTCCTGGCGCGACGTTTCCACGCCCGAAGAACCCGAGCTTTTTGAGGCCCGCGTGAGCGCCGATGCTTTTTGCTGGTCGATGGTGCGCTCGTTGGTGGGTTGTTGCCTGCGCGTGGGGGAGGGGCGCCGCGATGCCGACTTCGCTGCGGCACTGCTGCAGGAGACGAAGCGCTCTTCCAGCATCCCCGTGGCCCCAGCTAAGGGGCTGTCACTCGTCGCCGTTGATTACCCAGCGGCGGACCAGCTGGCGGCGCGCGCCGAGGTCACCCGCGAAAGGCGCAGCGCCGATTAGCGCCCGGGTGGCAGCGGTCGCCTACCTGGGATAGCCTGTGTGCTGGGTGTACACAGACTTTTCGGGGGAAAATCATGGCACGTCCGCTGCCTACTACCAAGGCCCAGGTATCGGGCCATAAATTCTTGCGCCGTCGCGTCGAGCATGGGCTTGTCTTAGGCGATATCCGCATGATCCACGATCCATTGGCTAGGCGCCGCAAAGCGCTCCTTTTCGGCGGGGTCGGCGTCGCCTTCCTTGCGGTGGGCTCCGGCATGTTGGCATGGCTGCAGCCGAGCCCGCAGCCGGGTGATGCGCCGATTGTGCGCTCGGAGCAGGGCCAGCTCTTTGTGGACGTCAACGACACCTACCACCCGGTATTCAACTTGGCGTCGGCGCGCATTATCGCCGGGCAAGCGGCCGAGGCGCAGACCATCGGGGATGAGCACCTGCAAGAAGCGCTACTGGGCTCACCGGTGGGTATCTCGGACGCCCCGGGGTACCTCGCGGCGGCAGGCGAGACTCCCCAAGAGCGATGGGTAGCGTGTTCGGCCGGCAAGGATGAGGCTCCTGCTACGGAGAATCCCACTAGCATCGGCGGCCACCAAGTAGCGTCGCAGGAGGTTATTGTCCTTGCCGAGCCCGAGCAGAAAAGCCTCGGTGAGGAGCGCGCCGCACTGGTGGAATCCGAGGGCACGCAGTGGCTAATCACCCAGGAGGGCCGCGTGGCGTTGCCAGATCCCTCCAACACCGAAGGGCGCGTCGTGCGTCGGGCGGTGGGCGTGGACGATAGTACCCACACTTGGCCCGTGCCACCCGAGCTGCTCAATGCCTTTGCGGAGCTGCCACCGCTGAACTTTCCGGCCGAACCACCCGAGGTCGTCGATACCGGCCAAGGTTTGTGGGCGCGTACGTCCGAGGGCGTAGCTGAGCTCACGCCTACGCAGGCGGAGATACTCACAGGCGTGGGTGCCAAGGAGACAACAGCCACGCCGCAGGAGATTGCCGCGCTTGCCGACGCCCCCTTAAACCTCAACCTTCCCTCCACGTCCTTCCGCTTCCTAAGCCCGGACGATGGCTGGATGTGTGCTGCTAACGAGGGCGGCGGGGTAGTGGTACCTGCCCAAGCGGGCACTGTCGCCTTGGCAGGTGAGTCGGTGGCCCATCGCTTTGGTGGGCTCAACGCTGGTGGCGTAGGCGTAGACAGCGGCCATGGCTATCACGTGGTCTCACCCACGGGGCAGCGGCACGAGGTCAAGGACAAAGAGACTTTGGAAGCCCTTGGCACCGGAGTGGGCGCGCAGGTGCCGTGGGAGATCCTGCGGTTGCTGCCGGAAGGCTCCGCGCTCAACCGTGAGCAGGCGCTGCAGGTTAGTTCTTAGGCCGCAGCCCGCGCCACACCGCCCACGCAGCAAGCGCCAGCGCTAACCCACCCAGCACCCAGGCACTGCGTGTGGGGGCGCGCGAGTCGACTTCGTCGGCGGGGTGGATGGTCATAGCTCGGGTATCGACGCCCGGGCCCGCTTCCACGTGGGTGAGCACGGTGAGCGGGTCGATGAAGCCGTGTCCTGGCTCCGCGGCGTCCTCCAAGCGTTTGCGGAGGGCGGCCGGGCTATCGTCTGGAAAGCGCTGTGCCAAGAGGGCAGCGGTGCCGCTGACCACCGGCGCGGCAAAGGAGGTGCCATGGAACTGCGCCGTTCCGTCCGTGCCTTCCTTACCATCGGCCCATCCACCCGCGGGGTTGAGCGCTAGCGGAATGAATCCTTGCGCAGCAAGCTGGGGGCCATCGGCCGAATTCAGAGAGTAGTCAGCGAGTTCGTGTGAATCCGCTTGGGCGCTTACTGAGAGCACCGTAGGCGAATCCGCCGGAAAGACGCGGTCACCCATCTCACAGCTGCCAGAGGACGCATTGCCGGATGCTGCAATCACCACGGCGCCGGAGTCTTCCGCATGCGCCAAAGCACGGTCCAATCGGGAAGTATCGACCTGCGCGGCCACATCCGGCGGGACACAGGAGACGACGGAGATGTTGATGACGCGGGCACCGGCAGCGGCGGCGTCATCGATGGCGCGGGCCAAGGTGTCCAGCGAGCCGGTGGTACTGTCCTCCGCTTCCTGGCGATAGTGCGCGCTGGTCTGACGCACAGCGTAAATCTCTGCTCGCGGGGCGATACCGATATCGTGTCCGGCGATGACACCGGCCACGACGGTGCCGTGCAGGTCGCAATCGCGATGCGGCTCTGGTTCCTCCGGCGCGACAAGATCCGCGCCACTGCTGAGATGCCGCAGTTGGTCGTGACGGGCAACGCCAGTATCGATAACGGCTACTTTGACGCCTTCCCCGGTAGCAAAGGAATGTAAACGGGCCCGGTAGTCTAGCTGCTCCTCGCTTGGTTGGGGCGAAAGCGGTGAGGAATGTGCGGCGGCGCATTCGCGGTCCGGTTCGCGCGCGGCCGCGTAGGGAGCAGCAGTCAGTCCTGCAGCGAATGCAACTACTAAAGCGGTCGGTAGCACGCGCATTATCCAAGCCCTCTAATGAGCACGAAGACACCGGCTAGGTGCGCGGCCAGCGGCAAACTAGCGGCAATGGCGAGGGATTCTATGCGTTCAAACCACGCGATGGTGGTGGGCTCGAGCCCGGTCACCTTGGGTGCCCACAGCGGGGCACTCAGCATGGCGAGGAGAACCAGGCAGGCAACAAGTATTGGTGCCCAGGCATCGGCAATCCCGGAATTCGCCACCGCGTGGGTAGCGCACAAGCACGTAGCGAGACAGGCGGTCATCGCCAGCAGCATCAGGGCCCAGCTAGCCAACGCACGACCGTGCCGGGCGGCATGCATAACGACGGCACCCGCGGTGGTCACGCAGAGTGCTTGGACGAAGCCCGCGCCGGTGTGCTCAGCACCAAAGAGCACCGCAACGTACTCGGCGAGAGAATCGGGCGCGCCGCTCGTCGGCGCCAAGGCCGGACCACTGCCCGTCAGCGAGAGGGCGATAAGGGCCGGAATGAGACAGAGCGCCAGCCCACAGCACATTCCCTCATAGGCGCTGCCGGCGCGCCGGGCACGGATATCGACATCCGGCTGGACGGCATCCGAAACCGCGAGGTCTTGGCCGGCCGTGGGCAGCTGCGGGACTTTGAGTCCAGCGGTGGCAACGGTCAGCGCAGGAGCTGCGGCCAACAGGAGAATTCCGGTGATCACCACGCAGGCTGCTGCCGCCGTACCGTGGCTGCCCTGGAGACCCGTCCCTGGTCCGGGTAGCAGGTAGCCCAAAGCCGCGACCAACAACAGCACCGAGACGGTGAGTGCCACGGCGGTAGTGCGAACCGTGCTCAACCCGGTGACGTGGCAGGCAAGCAGCACGATGAGGAGGGCGACGCAGGCGGTGAGTGCGGCAAAGGGGGCTTCGCCAAGCGAGGGCGAAATCACCACCCAGCCACACGCCATGCCGGCTACCAGGCTAAGGTGTACCAGCGATAAGGCCCGGGTCCACAAGGCGAGCAACAGGGCTCCAGCGGTCAACGCCGCCCACGCCGCGAGGGGAAGGGTGCTAACCCACACGAGGGCGAAGGCGGCAAGCATTCCTGCCCATGCCCAGACGGTGGGAAGGGCGGCGGTAGTATCTTCCTCAGCCGCGGCGGCGAGCGATTCCGCCGCATCCCGAATCACCGGTGCAGGCCGGCGCTCGCGCGGACTAATAACCAGGATGGAGCCTTCCGTGAGCGCAGTGGCAGCCAATGGGGCGGTGAGATCGATGGCGCGGCCGGAGGCTGTGCTCGCGCGCCAAGGCTCAGAAATGGTGGGCGCATCCACCAAGTCAGTGATTTCCGCCAAAAGCTCGCCCACGCTGGAGCTTAGCGGTAGCGCCACGTCCGCCTCCTTGTGGAAGGTGCCGGCATGAATGCGAACGGTAAGGCGCAGATGATGCGCCGTTGCAGTAGTCATGATGTCCCCCGAAAAATGTATGGATTGTGGGCGTCCCCCTTGCCCAATGCCACATATTGTGGCTTACTAGTGGCGACGTGTCCACCGCAGCGCGGGGAATCTTGGCAGGGGGCCAAGGGCGCTTGGCGCGTGGCTCGGGGGAGGTTATTTAGGCATGCTTGGGATCGGGGATACCCGCGTCATTGAGCCGTTGACCATGCCATTGCGGGATGCTGCGCCGCCGCTGCCCACCGGCAGCCTCGAGGCCGAGGAGGTCCCAGAGGCGGTGCGTCCACAACCGGTGCCGCTGGTGCGGCTGCTGCTGCCGGTGGTGATGATTGCGGCGATGCTCGGCATGGTCGCCCTCATGGTGTTAGGCGCTGGGGATTCCCGGCAGATTAGCCCGATGGCCTTGATGTTTCCATTGATGATGCTGGCGAGTATGGCCATGATGTTTGGGCCCAATAATAGTGGGCAGGATCCGGATGAAACCCGGCGTACCTACCTGCGCCACATCAAAGCCTTGCGGGAAAAGGCGCTGCGCAATGCGTCGGCGCAGCGTGCACATGAAAGCTATCGCCACCCGGCACCGGTGGAACTTAGCACTCTAGTCGGCTCGCGCCGCATGTGGGAGCGTGGCCCGGATGACTCGGACGCCCTCGAGGTACGCGTGGGAACTGGACCAACGACGTTGTGCACCCCCATCAACGTGCCGGATTCCGGCGCCACTGAAGACCTGGACCCGGTGTGTGCGGTAAGCATGCGCCAGACCATTAAGGCGGTGGGCACCGTTCCCGATATGCCGGTGGTTATCCAACTGCAGGCCTTTCGCTTCTTGTCCGTGTCCGGAATGGCGTCGACTCGGAGCGAAGAGCCCGCAGATCCCTCCCGCGATATGGTGCGCGCAATGGTGCTGCAGATGGCCTTGGCGCATGGCCCGGAAACCTGCGGGATCGAGGCCATCGGTGGCCAGTGGGAGTGGCTGAAGTGGCTGCCCCATGCGCGCACACCGGAAAAGGCGCGCTTTCGCATCCTCATAGTCGATGGCGTGCTGACCACGGGCACCGAGGACTTCTTCCATGATGATTCCTACACCACCATCATTGAGGTCGGTGGGGCGCCGTCTTCGGCGCTGGGGGTACGCGCCGAGCACGAAGGACTAAGCCTCGTGGCAGGGGAGCAGCTGCAGGTGGTCACCGCGGCAGGGGTGGAAGACCTCGGTTCTCCCGATGGAATGAGTGCGGCCGGAGCGACGTTGCTTGCACGCAGTATGGCCTCCTACCGCCGCCCCGATAGCACTTCTGGCAGGCGCGGCAGTGACCTTATGGGCCTTCTGGGCTATCGCGATGTGGAAGAGCTAGCGGCCAGTGGCATGTGGCATGGCCGGGAGGGCTCGGCGCGTCTCATGGTGCCCATCGGCATCGATACGGTGGGCCAGCCCGTCACGGTGGATCTCAAGGAATCCGCCCACGGCGGTATGGGCCCGCACGGCCTGTGCATCGGTGCGACTGGCAGCGGCAAGTCGGAGCTGCTGCGCACCCTTGTCACCGCGCTGGCGGCTACCCATAGTCCGGACGAGCTTAACCTCGTGCTCGTGGATTTCAAGGGCGGCGCGACATTCTTAGGATGCGACCGCCTACCGCATACCTCCGCGGTGATTACCAACCTGGAAGAGGAATCTACGCTGGTAGAGCGCATGTACGATGCCATCTCCGGCGAGATGAACCGACGCCAAGAGCTGCTGCGCACCGCCGGAAACTTTGCCAATGTCAGTGAGTACAACGCTTCTGCCACCGCCGTGCGTGAGCATGGGCCCTTGCCGGCCTTGGTTATCGTCGTCGATGAGTTCTCGGAGCTTTTGGGCCAGCACCCGGACTTCGCGGAACTTTTCGTCGCCGTCGGCCGCTTGGGGCGCAGTCTCCACGTGCACCTGCTTTTGGCCTCCCAAAGGCTCGAAGAAGGCCGCTTGCGGGGGCTAGATTCCCACTTGTCCTACAGGATCGGCCTGAAAACCTTCTCCTCAGCGGAATCCCGCCAGGTATTGGGCGTGACCGATGCCTACCACCTGCCCGGCCAGCCTGGCGCGGGTTACCTCAAATCCGATGCCGAGGCCTTGACCCGCTTCCAAGCTTCTTATGTGTCTGGGCCTCTGCCGCGCCGGACGCTTGCCGACGCCTCCGTGGACCACCCCGCAGCGTCCCGCGGCCGCGTGCAGCTCTTTCATGGCTGGTCCCAGGAAGAGGACAATACTAGCGCTGCGGTGGTTCTCGATGACTCCACCACTGTGCTTACCGAGGTCGTGCGCGCCGCGGCGGAAGAGGCCCACCTGCGCGATCAATCGGCGCACCGCATCTGGCTGCCGCCGCTACCGCCGGTCATTGAGCTATCCGCGTTGCCGGGGCTTTCCGGTGCAGATGACGCGGGTGCAGTCTCGCCCGCAGTGGACCAAGGGTCGCTGCGCGCGCCCATCGGCATTATCGATAGGCCGTACTACCAACGTCAGGACGAGCTGATTATTGATTTCACCCAGCACGGCGGACACATGGCCCTGTGTGGCGGTCCACAGTCCGGTAAATCGAGTGCGCTGCGCACGATCGTCTCTGCGCTAGCTCTACGGCATGATCCGCAGGCGGCACGCTTCTACGTCATCGATCTTGGCGGCGGTCAGCTAGCATCCCTGGAGCGACTGCCCCACGTGGCCGGAGTTGCCGGGCGCGAGGAGGGCGAAAAGGTACGGCGCATCGTCGACGAAGTAGCTGGGTTTATCCGCCGTCCAGAACGGTGCGCAACCTTCCTTGTCATTGATGGCTGGCACCACATCGGTACCTCGAATGCGGAGTTTGAAGACATAGCGGAGAAGGTTACCGAGATCGTCGTCGATGGCGCCTCCGCCCACGTGCACGTCATCATTGCCACTTCGCGGTGGACCACGATGCGCCCCGCTATCCGCGATCTCATTGCCAACCGCCTCGAGCTGCGCCTAGGCGAGGCCTTGGATTCGCTCATCGACCGCAAACTACAGCAAAAGCTTCCCTGCGCGCCGGGCCGCGGGCTCACCTTGACGGGTGAGAATATGCTCTTAGCTCGCACCTCTAACCAGGACATCGCTCACATCTGCCGCGTTCATGCGGAGGCTCAGCCGGTTCCTCAGCTCAAGATGCTGCCCGCCGTGCTTACCCCGGCCGCACTCGCAGCTCAAGGGGATGTTCCCGCCGGTGAGATCGCCTGGGGCATCGGCGGGCGCGACCTCGATACGCTGACCTGGAATCCGTCGCGCGAGCCGCACCTAGTGGCAATCGGGGCGCAGGGGTGTGGCAAGTCCACCTTCCTGGCGCAGGTCATGCGCGGTATTAGCGCTTTTGCGAGGGAAGACGCCCGGCTCGTGGTCATCGACCAGCGCCGAGCCCACCTAGGAACCTTGGACCAGAACATGGTTGCTGCCTACGCCGCGACGCAGTCGAGTGCGCAAGAGACCATTGTCGATACAGTCCGGACCCTGGAATCTCGCCTGCCTGGCCCGGACATTACCCCGGCGCAGCTCGCCGCACGAGATTGGTGGCAGGGCCCAGATATTTACCTAGTCATCGATGATGCGGACCTGCTGAGCGATATTGCCCTCTCGCCACTGCTGGAATTGCTCCCACATGCCCGCGACATTGGCTTGCACCTTGTTATCGCTCGCAAATCCGGCGGCATCGGCCGTGCCCTCTTTGGCCAATTCTTTTCCGCGGTGCGCGATCTGCAGCCGGCGCTGCTGCTTTTCGACGCCGACCGCGACGAAGGAACCATCTTCGGCCTCAAGCCCTGCCACCAACCACCCGGGCGCGGTCAGTGGAGCATCCGCGGTGAAAACCTCGGCGTCGCCCAAGCGGTGTACCTAGAAGGAGAAAAGTAAATGACCACCAATCTCAGCGCGCATACGCCAACCGACACCCCTATCCCTACTGGTGGGGAGACCACCGCCGGCCCCATTACCGTCACCATCCTGGATGCGGCCACAATCTTTGAAGGGCCCGAAACGGTCTATCGCTATGACCTGCCGGGAACCGGCATTGTGGAAGGCTGGGCCTTAGGCCAAGTCATGGATCAGATATCCAAGATGGCGGGACCGTCCTGGCCCGACGTGGAAGCCTGCGTGGTGGCAGACTCTTCCGGCACGGGAATTGCGCAGGAAGCCACCTCTATTATCTGCCGGCAATTGGAAGTCACCGGGGTGCACCTCATCGACCCAGAACCAACCATCTCCCCGCTAGCCGCCCCGGACCCACTCGATCCGCCTCCTCACCCGGTTCCTGAAGCCACTGATTCGGCACCTCCCACTACGGTGATGGAGGCACCTGCTTATGACGAACCGGTAACGCCACGCTGGACCGACCGCCTGCGCGGTTGGCTCGGAGCCATCGATATCTTTCATGTGGCAATTGCCGTGGTCATCATCGCCGTGGCTGGGGCTTCTTGGTGGGCCATCGGTGCCCAAGCTTCAGGTGAAGGCGACGCCGCTCCGGATGCATCGCACCCGCAACCCCGCGCTGCCGAGCCAAGCGGCGATGGTGCGGCGGAGTTCGCGCCGGCCTCGCCGCAACCGGGAATGCCAGGCGCGTCAGATTCCGGCAGCGAGGAATTGAACCCAGGCGAAAAGCGCTTAGACGTGGAAGGAATGTCAGTAGTAGTCCCCAGTGGGTTCCACACCAAGGTAGAAGATGGTCTGGTCACCGCCACCGGGAAAGACCCGAACCTACGCATCCTGCTGGCGGCGGATGAGATGTTTAACGTGCCGGCGGATGCCCTGTTCAAAGAAATTCACGCGCAGGTCGACGAAGATCCGACGCTTCGCGATGCCACCGATGAGGCAGGGCGCCTGACCTATACCGAAGACCCCGGGGACGGCTCCTTGGTGGAATGGACCACTTGGGAAGACCGAGGCCACCAGATGTCCGTGGGGTGCCATACCCGGCATAACTCCAACGCCGTTCAAAAGGCTGCCTGCCGCATGGCCACGGAAAGTCTGGTTAAAAAATAGTCTCAAAAACTTTGCCTCAGCCAGGAACCGTTTGGCGGAAAGTTCAGTCCAATAAAGGTGAGAAAGCACAGATGCGAAGCACAGCTGCTTTTTCGGGGGAAATACACACAATCTCATCCGCCCTAAGGAGGGGCGCACTCTTATGTCTCAGACTTTCAAGACACAAGCCGATGTCATGGTTGCCACCGCTGGCAAAGTCGATAACACCAACGATGAAGTCCAAGGCGAGCTCACCCGCCTGCAGGGCGTCGTCGACTCCGTCCGTGGCAGCTGGGTTGGCCAGGCGCAGGTCTCCTTCGATGACCTGATGCAGCGCTACAACACCTCTGCACAGCAGCTGCGCGAGGCCTTGGCCTCTATCTCTGACAATATCCGCAGCAACGCCCACAACTTCGACAACGTGGAAGCAGAAAACACCCAGGCATTCTCCAACGTGGGCGGCGGCCTCGCCCTCTAAACCGCACCGCACACTTCACTACTCCGCAGCCCAAAAGCTATAGATTCACAGAAGGGAATCAACCACCACATGTCCGAGATCAAGTACGAATTCGGTGCCATTTCTTCCGCCGCAGCCGACATCAACGCCACCTCTGGTCGCATCAACAGCACCTTGGCAGACCTGAAGGCGCGCCTACAGCCGATGGTAAGCACCTGGGAGGGTGAGTCCGCCGTGGCTTATAACCAAGCGCAGGCCAAGTGGGACAAGGCGTCCCAGGAACTCAACACCGTGCTCGCCACCATCTCCAAGACCGTCGCGCAGGGCAACGATGCAATGAGCGACGTCAACCGTCGCGCCGCCGCAAGCTGGGGCTAAATCCACACCCTGATTGCACGGTTCCACGCTGTCCCAACCGGGGCTGCGGTGTCACTGACCACACCCGCGTGGCAGGAGGCGGACGCAGCCGCAGCCTTGGCCACGAAACCAGCGTGGCTATTCCTTTTTCTAGTCCATACCCACGAGCCGGCACCTCCCGTTTGAGCCGCGGAAGGTGCCGGTTTCGGTGTTTTGGTCTTTGGGCAGGTGAGCAAGTAGGGTAGGAAACCTATGTGTTCGCTCGTCGGCAAGCAGCTGGCGAAGCGCTCCCTGCAGGTCTCCACCGGCCGCTGTACGGGAGTGAATGGATGCTTAGCGCTGGCCGGCAGTTCCGAGACAGACTTTCAAGGAGTCAAATTGTCTACTTTCCACCCAAAGAGCGGTGACATCACCCGCAAGTGGTACGTCATCGACGCTACTGATGTGGTGCTGGGCAAGCTCGCTTCCACCGTTGCAGACCTGCTGCGCGGCAAGCACAAGCCACAGTTCGCACCGAACGTTGATGCTGGTGACCACGTCATCATCATCAACGCTGACAAGATCCACGTTTCTTCCGTCAAGCGCGGCCGCGAGATGCGCTACCGCCACTCCGGTTACCCGGGCGGCCTGAAGTCCATGACCCTGGGTCAGTCTTTGGACGCCAACCCGGTTCGCGTTATCGAAGAATCCGTTGCCGGCATGATGCCGCACAACAAGCTCTCCCGCGCTTCCATCAAGAAGCTGCACGTCTTCGCAGGCGAAGAGCACCCGTACGCCGGCCAGAAGCCGGAAACCTTCGAGTTTAAGCAGGTGGCACAGTAATGTCTGAGCAGAACATCGACAACAACGTAGCCGACGCTGCTGACATCGCTGCAGCAAGCGCCGCTACCGAAGAGTTCACCAACACCATCGGTGACTCCATCGCACCGGCCGAGACCGAAGAGGTCGAGGCTGCCGCTCCGGTACACGAGGGCCCGATCCAGACCGTCGGTCGTCGTAAGCGCGCCGTCGCACGTGTTCGCCTCGTTGCTGGCTCCGGCCAGATTGTGGTTAACGGCCGCGAGTTCGGCGAGTACTTCCCGAACAAGCTGCACCAGCAGGATATCCTCACTCCGCTGACCCTGCTGGAGCGCGAGAACCAGTTCGACCTCAAGGTCACCGTTAACGGCGGCGGCCCAACCGGTCAGGCTGGCGCCCTGCGCCTGGCTATCGCTCGTGCACTGAACATCTACAACCCGGCTGACCGCACCGCCCTCAAGAAGGCTGGTCTGCTCACCCGAGATGCTCGTGCAGTTGAGCGTAAGAAGGCTGGTCTGCACAAGGCACGTCGCGCACCGCAGTACTCCAAGCGTTAATCTCGCTTCTACTGCGCGCGCAAGCGCAACGCAAAGCCGCTGCTTCCTTTGGGAGGCGGCGGCTTTCGTCGTTTTTGAGCTTTGGCAGAGGAGAACGACACCTCTGCATGGTAGTACTATATGTGGTACTGATTAGTTGTGGGTAGCAGCGTAGAAGAAATCTTGGCCAAAATGAAAAGAAGCCCAGTGAACATAGCTTTTTCGGATCTAGTAAGTGTGTGTGACTATTTTTTTGAGCGAAGAAGCAGCAAAGGTACGTCGCACAGAACTTATAAGACGCCATGGCGTGGAGATCCCCGAGTGAATATTCAGAACGCGAAAGGAAAAGCGAAAGCTTACCAAGTTCGCCAAGTTCTTAAAGCGGTACAAAGGCTACAAAGCGAGCAAGAAAGAAGATAAAAATGGACGTCAGCAAATACACCTATCAAGTCTTCTGGTCTGAAGAGGATAATGAGTTTGTGGCGACGGTTGCCGAGTTTCCTTCACTATCGTGGCTGGATTCTGACCGTAGCTGTGCAGAGCAGGAACTGCTGAAGTTGGTTGCGGAAGTAGTAGAAGATATGCAGGTTTCAGGGGAAGTCATCCCTCAGCCGTTGGGGGCTCGTTCATATTCGGGAAAATTCAACGTTCGAACCTCTCCGTCGCTGCATCGTAAGCTAGTGATGGAAGCAAAGACGGAAGGAATTTCACTCAACGCATTGATAAACCAGAAGCTTGCCTCCGCCTAGCCCGCCCCAACATGCAATCGATGGGCACAGGAGTGCATAATTGATTGCATGACTCGACTTTTTGGAACCGATGGCGTTCGCGGCCTCGCGAACAAGAAGCTGACCCCTATTCTGGCCTTGCAGCTAGGCCAGGCCGCTGCGGAGGTATTTACCGCCAAGCGTGAATCCTACGAGCGCCAGCCGCTGGCCATTATTGGCCGCGACCCGCGTGTTTCTGGCGAGATGCTGGATGCGGCGATTGCGTCCGGGCTGGCTTCCCGCGGCGTGGACGTGGTGCGCGTAGGCGTGCTGCCGACGCCGGCGATTGCCTACCTGACGGATGACTATGGTGCGGATTTGGGCGTGATGATTTCCGCCTCCCACAACCCGATGCCAGACAACGGCATCAAGTTCTTCTCCGCAGGTGGTAAGAAGCTACCAGACGAGGTAGAAGATCAGATTCAGGCCACCATGGAAAACCTCACCGAGGATGGCCCGACCGGCACCAAGTTGGGCCGCATCATTTCGGAGGCCCCGGACGGACGCGAGCGCTACCTCAACCACTTGAAGGAAGTAGTCTCCACCGACCTGAGCGGCATCAAGGTGGTCGTAGACACCGCCAATGGTGCGGCCTCCAAGGTTGCTCCGATCGCCTACGAGGCGGCTGGTGCAGAGGTTATTGCTATCCACAACAAGCCGAATGCCTTCAATATCAATGAAGACTGCGGTTCGACGCACATTGAAAAGGCACAGGCGGCCGTCGTCGAGCATGGCGCCGATCTGGGCTTGGCCCACGATGGTGACGCCGACCGTTGCCTGGCTGTGGATGCCGAGGGCAATGTTGTTGACGGTGACCAGATTATGGCACTGCTGGCCGTAGGCATGAAGGAGGATAATGACCTGCGCTATAACACCCTGGTAGCAACCGTCATGTCTAACCTGGGCCTGAAGCTAGCCATGCAGGAACAAGGCATTGAGGTGCGCCACACCGCAGTAGGCGACCGCTATGTTCTGGAAGAGCTCAACCGCGGAGATTTCTCCTTGGGCGGCGAGCAGTCCGGCCACGTGGTGTTGACGGATGATTGCACGACTGGCGACGGTACTCTCACCGGCCTGTCCATCATGGCGCGCATGGCCAAGTCTGGGAAGTCCCTAAAGGAATTAGCATCGGTGATGACCGTGCTGCCACAGGTGCTCATTAACGTGCCGGTATCGGATAAAAGCGTCATCATGGATGCCCCCGAAGTACAAGAGGCCATTGCCCAGGCCGAGGAAGAACTCGGCGAAACCGGCCGCGTTCTATTGCGCCCCTCCGGCACTGAGGAGGTTTTCCGCGTCATGGTGGAGGCTGCCGATAAGGAGCAGGCACGCAAGGTTGCCGGGAGGCTTTCCGCCATCGTTTCCTCGGTCTAGCGCAACCGCCGAGTGCGGAAGAATTTTGACATCCTAGGGAACCATTTGGCGCAATCCCCAGTCCAATGAAGGTGAGAACTTTTACCGCATATGGATTTGGGGGAATACACCAGTGTCTGAGGTTTTTCTTCGCCCCTTGGAGGCGATGTCCGCACTACGGCAGGTCGTAGCCGATAACGACGAACAACGCGATGCCCACCGGGCCGAGGTGCCGGATTTTCCGGTGGCCGCGGCTGGACGCAACTTTGGCGGCCACGGTGAGCGCATTCGTGATGTCTTGGTGCGCATCCATGAGCGCGGCGGTCGGAGGTTGGATAATCTATCCGCCACCGCCCATGCCGCTCATGAACAGGTGCGCGCCTTTGCCGATTTTGATGAGTCCTTCGGCAGCTCCTTTGCGCGCGGCGGGGAGGCGGACAGCAAGTGAGTACGCTGACAAAATCCCTGCTGGGGGACTATTCAAACGCGATTTCCCAATTCCAGTTCGCATGCTTGGGAAGCTACTCGGGTCCCAGCATGCCGATGAACCTACTGGGGGAGCTAGTCGGTGCGGTGGACGGTATCGCGCCCGAAAACCTGGTGAAAAACACCGTTGCGGCCGTAGGCGGTAACCGCCCGAAGGGAGGCGGTGCTGGATTAGCGGGCTATTTGCAGCAAGATGATTCCGAGGTTGCTCAAGGCGCTATGCGCGAGCACCTGTGCGGCGTGCAGGAAGATTTCGACATTGACCGCCAGGATGCTGCCCATCTCACCAGTTCGGCGGAGCAGTGCTCGGGCGCTATTGCCGACGTCGTCGATGTCTCCGACACTGCCCTTACCGAGCTCATCTCTGCGGTCATTCCACTGCTGAATATCTTGTCCATGGTGGCCACCAAGCACCCGCTGGCCAGGTTTATTATCCCGATTCTTTCCACCATCGGCGGGCGCGTTATCGAAGAGACGAATCACAATATCGCTAGCACCTGCCGCGACCGCGATGATGCGATTGAGTCCTGCTATAACGAATTTGAATCGCGCTGCGAATGCGTCTGTGAGCGCCCAATGCCGGAAGATTGCCCGACGCCGGCTAAACCTACAGATAATGCCTGTCCCGAACCGGTAGAACAATGCCCGGAGACTCCTACTCCCACTAAGCCGATGCCGAAGGAAGAATGCCCACCTCCGCCCTCGCAGCCCACCGAGCCGGCCCAGGTGGAGTGTCCACCAGAGCCCACGCCCATGCCGGAGCCTGACTCAAAGCAAGAATCGAGCCAGACGACTTCCGCGCCGCCACAGCCGACGCCTCCTTCGCCACCATCAGTTCCATCAAGGGAATGCCCCGAGCCCGAGCCGGAGCAATCATCCAAGACGGAAGTGCACACGGAGACCACCGCAGAACACGGCGCGGGCTGCCACTGCAATGAATGCACCGAGCAATCATTTACCGAGCGTCCATCGCAGTCCCAGCGCGAAGTAGAGATCACCAGGCCGGCACAGGCGGAGATCATTCCGCCGCAGGAGCCGCCAGAACAGCCACATCAAGTAGAAGAACCGTGCCCGGACCCTGAACCCCAGCCAGAGCCGGAACCCAAGCCAGACATGGATACAGAACCCGCTTCTGACTCGGGCGCAGGCGAGGAAACACTCTGCCCGGAAAATACCGCGGGAAATTCTGAAGAATGTGTGGAAACGACCCAAACCAGCTCAGAAGGCTGTGGAATTGAATCCTCCTGCAGTGGCAGCCTCGGCCTGGTAGGGGCCGGAATCGCTTTAGTAGGCGTGGGCCTCATTGTGGAAGGTGCCGCGCAGTGCCTGGAGCACATGTCCGACGCGGATTGCCCGGTGCAAGAGCCTGAACCGGGCCCTGAGCCTGAGCCAGAACCAGAACCTGATCCCTGCCCGGAACCTGAGCCCGAACCCGAGCCGGAGCCTTGTCCTGAACCGGAGCCAACTGGCGATGATGGCGTAATGGCGCCGCCTCCTGAGCTGTCTCAGGTAGAGGAGCCAACGCCGCCACCAGAGAAGGTGGCACACCTCCAGGCGGCCGGTCCAGCAGAGGCACCGTCACCAGCCCCAACCCCAGCTCCTGAACCAGCACCGGCACCGGACCCAGCACCGCAGCCGGCTCCAGAAGAAGCACCGGCACCGGCACCAGCGCCGCAGCAAGAGGCGGCACCCGCGCCAGAAGAACCAACCATTAAGGCACGAAAGGCAGGTCAGTGGTAATGAATAACGACTTCGCAGAATTTGCGCAGGGCTTTCGGGAAAGGACGGCTAAACGCCTGCTGGAATTTGAAAAAACGCTGGCGAAAGCGCAAGACGAGCTAGAAAAGTCCGCGGATAAGGCCATGCAGGAGGCGCGAAGGGAGAAGGGGCAGGTGGGGCGTCGGCAAGCGGCGGCGATGCCAAGGCCCCGATATGGCGCTGCCCCGGCGCGCTCAAGGAACGCGTCGGGGCAGGTGCAATCTGTGCTGCGGCGGGGCTAATACCTTAGGCGTCGCGGGTGACGCCGGCGCGCTCGGCCAAGTCCTCGCCTACGAGGCTTTCGACCTTCTTGGCGCTCGCCTCTGGATCCGCAAAGGCGGCATAGGTGGAATCGCCATTGAGGGTGGCCAGCAGGAAGCCGGTGACCAAGCCGCGGGCGATTTCGGTAGGGCCGGACTGGAAGGCGGCGGTGCCGATGGCGAGCTTGCGCAGGCGATCCTCGGTAAAGCCGGCGTGGCTGCCCTTGTCGATGGCGCGGAAGCAGACCGGTCCGTTCCAGTTATGGGCCAGCTTGGCGGGGTTGCCGGCATTGAAAATATCTTCCTGGCCGGAGCCAATGACCAAGCCCGGGGTAGTAATGCGGCGGGCTGCCTGCACCGCAGACGGCGCGGTGATGGAAGGGTAAATCGCGGCGACGGCGGCGACCTTCTGGTTATCTAAGGCGCCGAGCACGGCTGTGCCACCGCCCATGCCGTGGCCAATCATGCCGAGCTTGCCCGGGGAGACCGTAATATTGCCAGCGCCAAGCTTTACCCCAGCGGCAATCTGCAGCGCGGATTCCATATCCGCGGCCAGGTTGCGGTGGTTGGGGAAAGGGCCGGTCTCGGAATCGGGGGCTACCACGACGATGCCCCAGCTAGCCAGGTGGCGCAGGGTGGCGTGGTAATCCTTAATCTTGTGCATCCAGTCATGGCCAAAGGCCACGGCGGGCAGGCTTTGGCCCTCCGCAGGGGTATAAACCTTGCCGGTGACTCCGGCATAGTCAAGGTCGCCAACCAAAACTCGGTTGCGACCGCGCTTCGACAACGTTGCTAGATGTTTATTCAAATTCGCAGACACGCATTCCAGGATAGAGGAAGATCACCCGCTAGGCGGGAAAGGGTGCGGGTTTATCTGAGAAATGTCTGCGTAGTATCCAGCCGAGCCACGGGTGTGGTGGAAAGGCTTTCCTAAGCCCCTCCTAACTTGCGCCCCTGTGGGTAGGGGAGTGCAATGTGTGGGCAACTACATACTCTATTTTTCTGGGAAGGCGGGCTGCGGTACATGACTACCGGCGTCGTTGATGTGGAAGAACTTTCTACTCGTTATGGGATGGAGGTAAAGACCGAGGTCATTGACCGCGTGGCACATGCCTCCGATGCCTCGCACTACCTGTACACCCCCAAGGCAGTCATCGAGGCCCGCTCGGCCGAGCACGTGGCCGCCATCTTCCGCGCGGGCCGGCAGCAGAATGTTCCGGTCACCCTGCGCTCCGGCGGTACCTCCCTTGCCGGCCAGGCTTCCGGCGATGGCTACCTGGTGGACGTGCGCAAGCACTTCCGCGGCATCGAGGTATTGGATGAGGGCAAGCGCGTGCGCGTCCAGCCCGGCGCCACGGTGCGCCAGGTCAACGCCCGCCTGGGCCTGCGCAATCGCAAGCTTGGCCCGGATCCGGCTAGTGAATCTGCCTGCACCATCGGTGGCGTGGTGGCCAATAACTCCTCCGGTATGGCCTGCGGTACCGAGCTCAATACGTATAACACTCTGGAATCGCTAACCTTCGTGCTGCCTACCGGCACCGTGATCAATACCGCCGATGCGGATGCGGACCAGCAGTTCCAAGAGCAGGAACCGGAGCTGGTGGAAACACTTACCCGCCTGCAGCGCCGCGTGCGCGATAACCAGGAGTCCGTGGACATTATCCGCCGCCATTTCCAGCTGAAAAATACGATGGGCTATGGCCTCAATTCCTTCCTGGATTTTGATAGTCCGGTCAAGCTCTTTGAGCACCTGCTCATCGGCTCGGAGGGAACCCTGGCCTTCATCGCTGAGGCGGTATTCCGCACCGTGCCCATTTCCAAGCTGACCACCACCACGGTGGCTGTCTTTGATGACCTCACCGCTGCCACCAAGTCCCTGCCGGCCCTGCTAGATACCGGGGCGGCCACCCTGGAGCTGATGGACTCTGCCTCGATCCGCGTAGGCCAAGGCTTTGACAAGATCCCGCAGGCCATCACCGGTTTCGATGTGGACAAGCAGGCCGCACTGCTCATTGAGTACCACGCGGATGCAGAAGAAGAACTGCGGGAGAAGGAAGGCAAGGGCTCGCAGCTTCTGCGCGAGCTGCCGCTGCAATCGCCGGCTGCCTTCTCGGCCGATGCCGCTTCGCGCAATACCGCGTGGAGCTTCCGCAAGGGCCTGTACGCCCAGGTCGCTGAGGCGCGCCCGTCCGGTACAACCGCGCTTTTGGAAGATATCGTCGTGCCCGTGGGGGATTTGGCTGATACCTGCTCTTCCCTGCAGGAACTCTTTGCCCGCTATGGCTATGACGACGCCGTTATCTTCGGCCACGCCAAAGACGGCAATATCCACTTCCTGCTCACGGACCGTTTTGAAGGCGATGACGCCATCGGTCGGTATAACGACTTCAACGAGGGCATGGTGGACTTGGTTCTCTCGGCCGAGGGCAACCTCAAGGCCGAGCACGGCACCGGCCGCGCCATGGCGCCATATGTACGCCGCCAGTATGGCGACGAACTCTACGCGGTCATGCAAGAACTCAAGCGGGCCTGCGATCCCACCAACACGATGAACCCAGGCGTTATCTTGGACGATGACCCCGATGCGCACATCAAAAACATCAAGCTCAACCCCACCGTGGAAGAGGAAGTGGACCGCTGCGTGGAGTGCGGCTACTGCGAGCCGGTCTGCCCGTCGCGCGATCTCACCCTTACCCCGCGCCAGCGCATCGTCGTGCGCCGCGCCCGCAAGCGCGCGGAAGAAGCCGGCGATAGCCAGCTCGTAGCCGAGCTGGATGGGGCCTATGAATACATGGGCATCGAGACCTGCGCGGTGGATTCCATGTGCCGCACCGCCTGCCCGGTAGGTATCGATACCGGCAAGTTCATCAAGCGCCTGCGCCGCGAGGAGGCCCAACCAGCGCAGCAGAAGCTGTGGGGCGCTGCCGCCAAGAACTGGCAGGTGGTTAGCCAAGGCGCCGGGCTGGCGCTGACCGGCGCGCACCTGCTGCCCACCGAGCTGGTCAAGAAGGTCACCAACGTGGGCCGCAGCCTCCTCGGTGAGGATAACCTGCCGCAATACCAGCCAGAGTTAGGCAAGGGTGGCAAGTCCCGCGGCCGCTTAGCTGGGCGCGTGGGAGACCGCTACGCGCAGACCACCGGCATCTACCTGCCAGCCTGCGTCAACACCATGTTCGGCCCACAGGGCGGCGGCAAGGGCACTACCGATTCCTTCGTGGCTCTCTTGGAGCGCGCCGGGGTAGCGCTGGAGGTTCCGGAGGGCATCGACAAGCTCTGCTGTGGAACCCCGTGGACGTCTAAGGGCATGCAAGCCGGCCACGAGGCAATGGAGCAGCGCGTGCGCGATATCGTCATGGAGGCCACCGATGGTGCGCGCCTGCCGGTCATCGTGGACGCCAGCAGCTGTACCGCCGGTTTCAAGGACATGTTGGAATCCGTCGGTATTACCGTCATTGACGCGATTAGCTTTACGGCTGATACCTTGCTGCCGCAGCTTAATGTGCAGCACCCAGTCGCTTCCGTGACCGTGCACCCCACTTGCTCTGCCTTCCAACTGGGCATGATGGAGGACGTAGAAAAGGTAGCCCGCGCTGCCGCGGCCGAGGTACACATTCCCACTGACTGGAATTGCTGTGGCTATGCCGGCGACCGCGGCATGCTGCACCCAGAGCTCACCGACGCCGCAACGCGCGCCGAGGCAGCGCAAGTCAAGGAAATCGGCGCGCAGTATCACGCCTCGACCAACCGCACCTGCGAGCTTGGCCTAACCCGCGCTACCGGCGAGGATTACCACCACATTTTGGAACTCTTGGAGCAGGCGACACGCTAGTTTTCCCAGCGCACTAGCGGGTGGGGTGCCGTGCCCTGCTTGCCGACGCCCCGCCTGCCTAGAGCTTTGCCCCTTGTGCTGTAAAATCAACAACCATGTGTGGAATTGTTGGATATATTGGTCACGCTGGTGGTGACCGTGATTACTTCGCCCTCGACGTAGTTCTGGAAGGGCTGCGCCGTTTGGAATACCGCGGCTATGACTCCGCTGGCGTAGCAATGTACGCCGATGGGGACATTAGCTGGCGCAAGAAGGCCGGTAAGGTCGCTGCGCTGGATGCTGAGATTGAGGCCCGCCCGTTGCCAGACTCCGTGCTGGGCATTGGCCATACCCGCTGGGCTACCCATGGTGGCCCTACCGACCTGAATGCGCACCCGCACGTGGTCGATGGCGGCAAGCTGGCCGTGGTGCACAACGGCATCATTGAGAACTTCGCCGAGCTCAAGTCCGAGCTTTTGAGCAAGGGCTACAACTTTGTTTCCGAGACCGACACTGAGGTTGCCGCTACGTTGCTGGGCGATGTCTTCCACAACGAGGCCGCTGGGGACCTCACCAAGGCAATGCAGCTGACCTGCTCCCGCTTGGAGGGCGCCTTCACACTGCTGGCCATCCACGCCGAGCAGGCCGATCGCATCGTTGCCGCTCGCCGTGACTCGCCGCTGGTTATCGGCCTGGGCGAGGGCGAGAACTTCCTCGGTTCCGACGTATCTGGCTTCATCGATTACACCAAGTCCGCCGTGGAGATGGACAACGACCAGGTCGTGACCATCACCGCCGACGAGGTGGAAATCACCGATTATGCGGGCAACCCTGCACAGGGCAAGCCTTTTGAAATCAAGTGGGATGCCGCCGCTGCCGAAAAGGGTGGCTTCGATTCCTTCATGGAAAAGGAAATTCACGACCAGCCCGCCGCTGTGCGCGATACCCTGCTCGGCCGCTTTGATGAACAGGGCCAGCTGGCTCTCGATGATCTGCGCATCGATGAGACCGTATTGAAGTCCATCGACAAGATCATCGTCATTGCTTGCGGTACCGCCGCCTATGCCGGCCACGTGGCACGCTATGCCATCGAGCACTGGTGCCGCATTCCTACCGAGGTCGAGCTCGCCCACGAGTTCCGCTACCGCGATCCGATCGTGAACGAGAAGACCCTCGTCGTCGCGCTGTCCCAGTCTGGCGAGACCATGGACACCCTGATGGCTGTGCGCCACGCCCGTCAGCAGGGCGCCAAGGTTATTGCCATCTGCAATACCCAGGGCTCGTCCATTCCGCGCGAATCCGATGCCGCGCTCTACACCCACGCCGGTCCGGAAATCGCCGTGGCCTCCACCAAGGCCTTCCTGGCGCAGATTACCGCCACCTACCTGCTTGGCCTCTACCTGGCCCAGCTGCGCGGCAACATGTTCGCCGATGAAATCCAGAGCGTTCTTGCTGAGCTGCGCCACATGCCGGACAAGGTCCAAAACGTCATCGATGAAGAGGACCAGGTGGCCAACCTGGCCAACTCCATGAAGGATGCGGAATCCGTGCTCTTCTTGGGCCGCCACGTCGGATTCCCTGTGGCACTTGAGGGCGCGCTGAAGCTCAAGGAAATCGCCTACCTGCACGCCGAGGGCTTTGCCGCCGGCGAGCTCAAGCACGGCCCGATTGCACTGATTGAGGAAGGCCAGCCGGTCTTCGTCATCGTGCCGTCCCCGCGCGGCCGCGACTCCCTGCACTCCAAGGTTGTCTCCAATATCCAGGAGATCCGCGCCCGTGGTGCCATCACCATCGTGATTGCGGAAGAGGGCGATACCGCCGTGGAGGATTACGCTAACCACGTCATCCGCATCCCGAAGGCACCGACCCTCATGCAGCCGCTACTGGCCACCGTGCCGCTGCAGATCTTCGCCGCCCATGTAGCAAAGTCCAAGGGCTACGACGTGGATCAGCCGCGTAACCTGGCCAAGTCCGTGACCGTGGAGTAATCCACGCCGAACGGTACTAGCTAAGCCTCCTTGCCTGCTGCGTTTCTTGCGTGGAAGGGAAGGGGGCTTTGGCATTTCATTGAAGCTTGAAACTGTTATGCTATTAGGAGCGATTGTTGTCGGTGAAAGGAGTAGGCAGTGCTCATCCGTCGTGTTTTTGCGTAAAACACTAAAGGAAGAACGGATTTAAGCATGCCTATTTTATTGAACGACCTTTCCCTAGTATGGCCCGATGGCACAACCTGCTTCAGTGGCCTAAACGGTGTCTTTTCTGGTCCTTTAACTGCGCTCATTGGGGATAACGGTGCAGGAAAAACAACTCTGCTTAACGTCATCCTTGGCAAAATCTTGCCCACTGCTGGAACGGTGGAAAAGCCGGAATCGATAGCGTACCTGTCACAAGACCTTGCTTGGAATGAACATGATGTAGTAGCAGACATCTTCGGTGTCACCCAAGTGCTCGCGGCGATTTACGCAGTCGAAGCCGGTGAGTATGAACCAGAACTTTATGAGTTAATTGGGGAGCAATGGGACGTCGGTGAGCGCATTGCCGCTGCCCTTTCCGCCGCTGGATTGGATATCCCATTAGACCGCCCTATCGCAAGCCTCTCTGGAGGGGAAGCGGTACGCGTCGCTTTGGTGGCGGTGTTCCTGTCCGAGCCGGATTTCATTATCCTTGATGAACCGACCAATAACCTCGACGGATCTGCAAAGAAGCATCTGAAAGAAATGTTGGTGAATGCCGCTGCGCCGGTGTTAGTGGTAAGCCATGACAAAGACTTGTTGGATGTAGTTTCCGAGGTAGCGGAATTAAGGGATGGGAACCTACGCTTCTTCCAAGGCAACTATTCCGACTACCTAACCACGATTGATGTAGAGCAGGAAGTAGCTCAAAAAGCAGTATCTACCGCCAAGGCGACTTATAAGCGGCAACTCCGCGAACAACAAGCAATGCAGACACGGATTGCGCGTGATGCGCGCCGTGGAAAGAAGTTCGCGGAGTCGAAGCGCAAACCAGGCATGACGATGAAGCTTGATAAGCAGCGATCCGAAAAGACGGCATCGCGCAGAGCGCAGATCCATTCAGGCGCAGTTGAAGCGGCCCAACGCTCTTTAGCTCGAGCTGAGCGAAACATACGAGATGATGATTCGGTCTATATCGAGCTGCCACAAACTGAGCTGCCGGAAGGAAAGCGGGTTATTTCGATTCCCGGGCTGACGATTGTCGGCCCAGAACGGGTGCGCTTGTCAGGACCAAATGGAAGTGGCAAGACCACGCTCTTAAACCGAATTAACTCCGGTGAGGCGGGTTACGTGATCGGCAACTCGGGGTATTTGCGTCAACGAATTGGATTAGATCCTTCTCTAAGCGTATGGGACGTGGTTACCAACGCGAATCCACGAGAGGATCCGCAGTTCATCCGTGATCAGCTAGCTCAGTTGTTGTTTCAATCTGACTCGGTTCATGCGTTGACAGGGACCCTCTCGGGAGGCGAAAGATTTAGGGCGGAATTCGCCAGAGTGCTCTTAGCGGATCCGGCGCCGCAATTGCTAATGCTCGATGAGCCGACTAACAACATTGATATTTCAACTGTTGATTGGTTGGTCTCGGTCTTGAAGAACTATCGGGGCGCATTGCTAGTGGTTAGCCATGATGAAGATTTCTGCTCGCGGATAGAACTTACGAGGCAAGTTTCCATAGAAGAAATTGGATGTGCCGACTCCAAGGTGGAGGTATCGCGAGTCAGTGCGCCGCACCCCACCCGAATTCAGCCCAAGGGTGAGCAGTGGCACAATGGTGGGCATGCTGAAAACCACGATTGATCTCTCCGCCATAGCGCACAACGTCCGCCTCATCAAGGAAAAGGTGGGGCCTGAGGTCAAGCTCATGTGCGTGGTCAAGGCCGATGCTTATGGGCACGGCGCGGCCAAGGTTGTGCCGGTGATGGCGCGTGCCGGTGCGGATTGCTTTGGCGTGGCCACCTTGCGGGAGGCGGTGGACCTGCGCCGCGCGGGCGTGGATGCGCCCATCGTGGCGTGGATTTGGCAAACAGATGAAATCCTCGAAGAAGCCTTGGCCAATGGAATCGAGGTAGCGGTCAACTCCCTTGAGCAGGCGCATAAGCTGGTCAAGGCCGATTTTCCTGCCGAGGTATACGTCAAGGTGGAAACCGGCATGCACCGCTCCGGTGTGGACGAAGGGGATTGGGCAGAGACCTTTAAGGTGTTGCGCGATGCCCCACACATCAAGGTGCTCGGGCTCATGTCCCACTTTGCGTGCGCCGATGAGCCGGATAATCCGCACAATGACGCGCAAGAGGAGGCGTTCCGCACGGCCCTGCAACTCGCGCGTGAGATTGGTTTGGAATGCCCAATCAATCACCTGGCCAATTCGCCCGCAGTGCTGACGCGTCCTTCCTCCTATTTCGAGCAGGTGCGCGTAGGCGCCGCTTGCTATGGCTTGGAGCCCATTGAAGGACGCGAACACGGCTTGCGCCCGGCCATGACCTGGTCCGGGCAGATTTTTAACGTCAAGCCCATTAAACCGGGGGAGGGCACGTGCTACGGATTGACCTGGAAGGCGGATAAGTCGGGATTTTTGGCCACAGTGGACTGTGGTTATGCCGATGGCCTGCCGCGTGGCTATCAGGGCGACCTGCACGTGGGCATTGGTGGGCACCTCTACCCGCAGGTAGGAAGAATCTGCATGGATCAGATTGTGGTGGACTTAGGTGAGAACCCGCATGGCGTGGACACGGGGCAAGACGCCGTGATCTTTGGCAACGGGGGAGTATCGGCCACGGATCTCGCCGCGGCAGCAGGCACCATTAACTATGAGGTGGTGTGCCTGCCCGATGGCCGCACCGAACGCGAATATATAGGAGAAGAAAATGCGCAATAGCTTTCCCGAATCCGGCAGCCGCGACCTATCCACGGTGGAAGACACCTATGCCTTTGGTGAAGAGCTAGGTGCGGCGCTTGAAGCCGGCGATGTAGTGATCCTGGATGGGCCGTTGGGAGCTGGAAAGACGACGCTGACGCAGGGCGTCGCCAAGGGCATGCAGGTTAAAGGCCGCGTTACCTCGCCAACCTTCGTTATCGCCCGCGTGCACCGCTCTACTGTGGGTGGGCCAGACCTTGTGCACGTGGATGCCTACCGCCTGCTCGATGAAGGCGGTGCTAATTCCGGGGACCCGCTAGGGGAGCTCGACGCGCTGGATCTGGACACGGAGCTAGAGGACGCCGTGGTTATTGCCGAATGGGGCGGGGGACTCGTGGAACAGATTGCGGAGCGCTACCTATTTATCAGCATCGACCGTGAGCCGGTGGACTATGCCGGCGCAGAAGAGGATGTTCGCCGCTTCACATGGTCTTGGAAAAGTGGTGCATAGTACATCGTTCCGCCTTATAGGGGGTTAAGTGATGAATATCCCAGAAAGCAAACTTGATCCGGGTATAACCACTACGTAATTCTATTAAGGTGTTGAATTTTCTCGCCTCAAGTCCTTTGCTATCTCTCTTCGTCATCATGGCGGTGGGTCTAGCGATTGGCAAGATCAAGATCTTCGGCATCTCTCTCGGTGCCGCGGCTGCGATGTTTGTGGCACTGGGTCTTTCTACTGCTAATCCGGATATCCAAATTCCGCCGCTGGTCTATCAATTTGGCCTGGCGATCTTCGTTTATGCCATTGGCCTTAGCTTCGGGCCTTCCTTCGTCCGCGAGTTTAAAACCCGCGGCTGGAAGCTCACCGTCTTCATGCTGGGCATGTTGGTTGTTTTGGTCGCCGTTGGCTATGGCCTCATCCGTGGCTTTGGCCTGAGCGTGCCAGAAGCCGTCGGCATGTTCGCCGGTTCGCTCTCCTCCACGCCGGGTATGGCTGCCGTGGTGGAAATGGTGGGCGATTCCACCCCGGTCGTCGGTTACTCCTTGGCCTACCCAGGCGCGGTTATTGGCGCGATTCTCGTCGCCGCCATTGGCGCCAAGGTTGTCAAAGCCAACCATGAGGAAGATGCCCGCGCAGAGGGCATGATTCCCGCCGAGCTCGTAGCCAAAGGCGTGCGCCTGACCAAGAACTTCAATGACACCGCTGGTCATATCTACCGCGTTACTGGCCAGACCGTTGTGGCTACTCGTATCATCTCCGACGAGGAGCGCCACCGCCTCGCCGTCCCAGAAATGCCACTGTGCGAGGGTGAAGCATATCTGCTCAACGGCTCCGAAGAGGCCGTCGATAAGGCCATTGAGGTCTTGGGTGAAGAACACCCAGTGGAGCTGACCGAGGACGCTGGGCTTAAATACACCCGCGTTACCGTGTCCAACCCGGAGATTGCCGGTAAATCCGTCCGCGAGATCAAGGCCCTCGACCACGGCTTTATCATCGCTCGTATCCGTAAGGGCGATAAGGACCTCGTGCCGCACCCGGACACTGTGCTCAACTACTCCGACCGCGTTCGCGTGGTGACTAGCCCGAGCCGCTTGCCATACGTGCGCAAGTACCTCGGTGACTCTGAGGCCGCGTTGGGTAATGCGGACCTGCTGTCCATGGCCATCGGCCTGTCCTTGGGTATGCTGCTCGGCCTCATTCCGATTCCGATGCCGGGCGGTTCCACCCTGCAGCTGGGCTTCGGTGGCGGGCCCGTGGTCGTCGGCCTGCTCTTGGGCTACCTTAACCGTACCGGCCCGTTGAACTGGCAGATGCCATTCCACACCCGTGAGACCTTGTCCAATATGGGCCTTACCTTGTTCCTGGCCGGCGTGGGTACCTCGGCCGGCGCCTCCTTCCGCGATGCCCTGACGGATCCATCCTCCCTGACCATCATGGGCGTGGGCCTTATCATCACCCTGGTCTCCGCCATCTTGATCGGCGTCATCGGCATGCTGGTGCTCAAGCTGAAGTGGGACGAGGCCATGGGCTGTGCGGCCGGCATGACCACCAACCCGGCCGTCTTTGCCTATATTCGTGACCAAACCGGCACCGAGCTGGCCGGCCGCGGATGGGCCACGGTCTATCCCACCACAATTATCGGCAAGATTATTGCCTCGCAGGTATTGCTCCTGTTGTTGCTATAGCGGCAATATCTCGCGTTAATTACTCACCCACAGGGTCGCCCGCCTACACTGGCAGGCACTACCCTGTGGGTTTTGTGTTGCGGTGAACCAGGTAGCATCGGTTGCCAGAACTACCGCCGCCCGCCTGAAACTTAAACATTTTTCAAGGAGCCATACTCATCCCATGACTAAATTCGCTCGCAACCTCACCGCCGC
The DNA here is from genome assembly GCF_022347225.1 of Corynebacterium sp. ACRPQ. Taxonomy (NCBI): domain Bacteria; kingdom Bacillati; phylum Actinomycetota; class Actinomycetes; order Mycobacteriales; family Corynebacteriaceae; genus Corynebacterium; species Corynebacterium sp. ACRPQ. The sequence continues at coordinate 38,518 of NZ_JAKRNF010000006.1, read as the reverse complement.
CATCATCGCCATCTTTATCGTTGTCATGATGGTTCTTCTTGCTTCCTCCACACTGCGCGAGGAAAACCACTTGGAGGGAAACCTCTCCTCCACGTTGTCCAAGGCACCAAATAACTTGGAGGTCATGACCGTCATGCCCACCGATGTCTATGGCGAGGAGTACCCCGCTATTGGTTTCATCTGCCCAGGCATGCGCGAAGACAAGGTTAAAGAGGCACAGATCGATACCGAGAACATCACCTTTGAAGATGGTGCGGTGCCGGAAGGCAAGAGCTACGCGGTAGCCATCTCCCAGAGCGCTAAGCCCTTCATCGAAGAGCTGGATCCGGAAAAGGTCGAGGTGTGCGAGATGATTGACATGCAGATCAAGGCCATGGAGCAGCAGGGCCAGAGCCTTGATGGCGGCGTGCCCATGATCCAGGGCACCCAGCCGCTGGGCTTCCAGCGCGAGGATGGCACCTGGAAGATGGTTGCCTAATGCGCGTCCTCGCGATCGACACGGCCACCACCGCCCTGATTACCGGGGTAGTGGATACCGTCACCGGGCAGACCACCGAGCGCGTGTTGGAGGATACCCGCGCGCATAATGAGCTGCTCATTCCTACCATCACCGAGGTCCTCGCAGAGGCGGGCATGGAGTATTCCGACCTCGATGCGGTGGTCACCGGCGTGGGCCCGGGGCCATTTACCGGGTTGCGCGTGGGTATGGCGACGGCCTCCGCGCTTGCCGACGCCCTTTCTATCCCCCTCCACGGCATCTGCACCCACGATGCCATCGCGGCCGCCGCCGAGCTCCCCGTAGATCCTGCCGCCGCGGCCGACGAAGCGACCGCCTTGGTAGCTACCGATGCTCGCCGCAAAGAGATCTACTGGGCCACTTACCGCGTTACCGACTCCGGAGTGCAGCGCATTTCTGGCCCCGCGGTGACGAAACCGGCCGAACTCGAGGTGGAACTTACCCCCACCGCCGAGGTCATCATCCCGGACCGCCTTGCTGAGCAACTCCCCGAGAAGCTTGCCACCCTTCCACACCGCGCGGCCCATCCGACCGCGTCGGCCCTCGTTGCCGCGGCCGACCTCGAGGCAGAACCCGCTCCCGTCGTGCCGCTGTACCTACGCCGCCCGGACGCGGTCCCGCCAAAGCAGCAAAAGCTTTCTGCCGCCATCCCGAAGGTCGAGCTGTGAAGCTGCGCGAGCTAACCCCAGCCGATGCACCCCGGTGTGCCGAGCTGGAAGAGGTCCTTTTCCCAGGCGAAACTCCGTGGTCCAGCCGGATTTTCCGGGAAGAAATGGCCCAGCCCTTCAACTTCTATCTCGGGGTGGAAGGCGCGATCGAGGAACCGGCGCCCGTAAAGCTTTTGGGCTATGCGGGCATCGGGATGATGGGACCGGCCGCGGACCCGGAGTTTGAAATCCACACCATCGGCGTCGACCCCGCCGCGCAGCGCCGCGGCATCGCGCGGATGATGATGGACAATATCTGCCATATCGCGGATCTTAAGGATGCCCCGGTCTTCCTCGAAGTTCGCGTGGGCAATGCTCCCGCTATTGGCCTGTATGAGCACTACGGCTTTGCCAAGCAGGGGATCCGCAAGAACTATTACCAACCCTCCGGGGCGGATGCGCACGTGATGGTGCGCCCGCGCCAGTCCGAGCGCCCAGAAGATTAAGGAGCAGTCATGAAGATCATGGGCATCGAGTCCTCCTGCGATGAAACCGGCGTGGGCATCGTCGAGCTGCGCGAGGACGGCCACATGGACATCATCGCTAACGCCGTTGCTTCCTCCATGGAGCAGCACGCGCGTTTCGGCGGCGTCGTCCCGGAAATCGCCTCCCGTGCCCACCTTGAGGCCATGCCGCAGGTCATGCAAGCGGCGTTGGATGAGGCGGGCATCGAAAAGCCGGATGCCATCGCCGCCACCGTGGGGCCGGGTCTAGCCGGTGCCTTGCTGGTGGGAGCCTCGGCCGCCAAGGCCTATGCCGCGGCCTGGGGCGTGCCTTTCTACGGCGTTAACCACCTTGGCGGCCACGTTGCCGTGGCCAACCTGGAAGGCGAAGAGCTGCCGCACTCGGTGGCCCTCTTGGTCTCGGGCGGGCATACGCAGCTGTTGGAGGTAGAGGCCGTCGGCAAGCCCATGCGCGAGTTGGGCTCTACGCTTGACGACGCCGCCGGTGAAGCCTACGACAAAGTCTCCCGCCTCCTCGGTTTGGGCTACCCGGGCGGCCCGGTGATCGATAAGCTCGCTGCCCGCGGCGAAGCCACCATCGATTTCCCGCGCGGCATGTCTCGCGCCGAGGATCTGCGCGGCCCGCACCGCCACGACTTCTCCTTCTCCGGGCTCAAGACTTCCGTAGCCCGCTACGTGGAGCGCGCCGAAAAGGCAGGGGAGATCATCAGCGTGGAAGATGTCTGCGCCAGCTTCCAAGAAGCCGTGGCCGATGTCCTGACAGCCAAGGCCGTGCGTGCCTGCGAGGACACCGGCGCCCGGGTGCTGCTATTGGGAGGCGGCGTGGCCGCTAATTCCCGCCTGCGCGAGCTGGCCGCCGAGCGCTGCGCCGCCGCTGGAGTAGAGCTGCGCGTTCCGCGCTTTTCCCTGTGCACCGATAACGGCGTGATGATCGCGGCCATCGGCGCGCAACTCATCCACGAAGGCGCCCAGCCCTCTGGCCTCGGCGTAGGCACCGATACCCAGCTGGATGTAGAAGAGCCGCAGTTAACCTAAAGTTCTTCTCGCTCGCGCTGCAGGCGGGGCAGGGGGCCGGTACTCTAAAGAGCGTTCATGCCCTCTTGGCTTTCTGAAGGAGCTTTCTCTCATGACCGTCGGTTTCCTTGTCAACCCTGATCTCACCCGCCGCAAGCTCGAGTTCGAGCTGGAGCACGCCAACCAGTTCTTGGGCGGCACCACCGAGGACCGCGTCTCCGTTGTTTTCCAGGAAGATGGCACCACCTACGCCGCGCTCTACAACCCCGAAGCCAAGGCCGAGGGCGCCGAGCCGAACCCGGTAGCCTCCCTGGCGCGCAACGCGGCTGCCACCGGCAATGCCGCCTTCCTGCAGGACCCCATCCGCTCCATCTGCGGCCCGGTCATTTTCGTTGACGCCGAGGGCGAAGACACCACTATCGATGCCGTTATCGAGTCCGTGGAGCAGGGTATTCGCGCAGTGAAGAACTACCGCGAAGATAACCCGGAGGAATACACCCTCTGGCGCGCGGCCGTTATCAACTCCGATAAGAGCCTTTAAGCCAAGCCCTCACAGGTAGGGTTCAAGCGCTTTTCGCGCGCCCGTAATACGGTGTTCACATTCTTATGGTGTTCTAGGGAGCCGTACCGCTTCTTCTAAGACTCCAAAGGTGAAAACTGTATGCTCCGTTCGTCGCGTTTCGTCGCCTCCTTCGCCACCGCCCTCGCCGTGGGTGGCGCTGCCGCCGTCGTGCCCGCCACCCCGGCGCTGGCCGCTGACTCGCCCATCTACCGCACCATCCTGCAGCCGGGCGAGGATGAATCCCAGGTCATGGTCACCTGGCGCACGAAGTCCAAGGCAGACGAGGTCCTCGAGATCACCGGCCCAGAAGGCACCACCACCTTCCAGGCCGACGAGCGCGATTATGGCGCATTGCTGTACAAGTCCCAGTTCGCCACCGCTACCAACCTGCAGCCGGATACCGAGTACTCCTACCGCGTCGGCTCCGAAGAAGGCGGCTGGTCCGAGCCAGAGACCTTCAACACTGGCTCCAATGGCGATGACTGGTCCTTCCTTACCGTCGCTGACCCGCAGATCGGCGTGGACCTCAAGGTGGATGACCAGGCTGAACAGTGGCGCAAGACCATCGGCTACGCGGCCTCCCACGTGCCGAATGCCAGCATGATCTGGTCGCTGGGTGACCAGGTGGAGGGTTGGGGTGCGCAGGTACCGCAGTACGATGCATACTTCTCCGCCCCGGAGATTCGTCACATCCCCACCAACACGGTCCCGGGCAATCACGAGACTTATAACCTCACCATGAAGCATCATGATGAGCATTTCTCCAACCCGCACCAGGCGGACGATATCCGCGACCACTACTTCGAACGCAATAACGTGCTCTTCATCGGCCTAGACTCCAATGCTTCTTCCGACGCCGATATCGCCCGCCACGAGCAGTTCCTGCGCGAGGCCATCGAATCCCGCGGCGCGGATAATGACTGGATCGTCGTTGGTATGCACCACGGCCCGTACTCCCAGGGCTCGCATCACTTTGATAAGGACGTCACCAACCTGCGCGAGAAGCTCACCCCGGTGCTGTCTGAACTCAATGTCGATGCCGTGCTCTCCGGCCACGACCACATCTACACCCGCAGCCACTTGATGAAGAACAATAAGCCGGTCCTGCCGGAAGAAAAACCGCAGCGCGGCGACGTTCTCGAGCCCAAGGATGGCGAGGCGCTGTACCTGACCACCACCACCGCGGGCGGCGGCAAGTACTACGACTTCACCGACGTGAATAACAAAAAGCACAAGGGCGCGCGCATGGAGACCATCGATCCAAAGCTTGCCCACGAATCCACCGCCATGTGGCGCCAGGACTACACCGAGGACTACATGCGCGTGGACGTCTCCGATGACAAGCTCACCTTCACCACCTTCAACGAAGGCGATAACACCCTGGTGGACAAGGTTTCCCTCAAGAAGAAGGACCGCGGCGCTGCGCCTGCCGACGACGCCACCAACCCCGCCGACTCCACCGAGTCCACCGACCCAGACACCCCAGAGGCGCCTAAGGATCCGGAGGGCGGCAGCTCCCTGAGCTCCAGCGATATTTTCGGCGGGCTCAGCTCGAAGAAGTAACTAGCATCGCGCCTGGGTGTGGCGGGTGTGGCTAGCGCTCCGTATGGCGCAGCCACGCCAATACGGCCTTGACCCGCCGGTTGGAATCCTCGGGCCGAAACCCGAGCTTCATAAACACATTGGAGACATGCTTGCTTACCGCTCCGGCGGTAAGAACGAGCGTGTCTTCAATTTCTTTATTGCTCAATCCTTGAGCCATCAGCCCCAGCACCTCCCGCTCGCGGGTGGTGAGCTGGGCTAAACCAGTACGCCGCGCCGACAGTAACGCTGTGACCACCTCGGGGTCCACCACGGTGCCGCCGCGGGCGACCTCGTCTAGCGTGCGCACGAATTCTTCCACGTCAGAAACGCGTTCCTTAAGCAGATACCCGAATCCGCCGTGTTCCAAGAGACGGTCGAGGTAGCTTGCCGCTACGTATTGGCTCAACACCACCACCGGTTGGGTGGGATTGGCCGCTCGCAGGTCGTGCACGGCGCGCAGGCCATCGTCGGTCATGGACGGTGGCATGCGCACATCGCTGATAATCAGGTCAAAATCTTCCTGCCGGGCAATAGCGCGCAGTTCTTCGGCATCCGCGGCCGCCGTAACGCTATGCCCCAAGGCGCTAAGTAGCTGCTCGAGCCCCGCGCGCAGCAGCGCGGAATCTTCCGCCAGTAGTAGTTTCATTCCGCCTCCTTCAGCGGCAATTCGACCTGCAGCCGGCCACCGCGTTCACCCGCAGCCGCGTCATGTGCGGCGGTAAAGCTCACCGTGCCGCCCAGTGCGGCGGCGCGCTCGCGCAGCCCGGCGATACCGGTGCCGGTCTCAGTCGGCTCCTTGGCCGTGGGACCGAGGTCAGCTTCGGGGCCGAGTCTGGGTCCGGTGCCATTATCAACGATGTCTAGGCGCAACGTCTGCCCGAAAGCAACCGTTACCACCGCCTGGGTGGCTGCACCGTGCTTGGAAGCATTGGTAAGCGCCTCGGCTACCGCGTGGTAAGCCAGCAGGGCAGTGGTCTCATCTACCGAGCGCTCGGCGCCTTCGACGTGTAGTTCGGTCTCCAGTCCGGAGTGGGCGAGGAGTTCGTCGAGGGCGGGGATTAATCCGGCGTCGAAAAGCACCTGCGGGGCAATGCCGCGCACCGTCGCCCGCAGGGAGGCCAAGGCCAATGAGGCATTATGTTCCGCATCGGCCAAGGCCGGTTGCGCCTCGGGAGGTGCCTGCAATTTCGCCGCGGCCAAATTGAGCTTGAGCGCGGTGAGGTACTGCTGTGGACCATCGTGCAGTTCGCGCTCGATGCGGCGGCGCTCGCCGGAGAAGGCATCGATAAGCGTGGAGCGCGAGGCCGCCAACTCCTCGGCCGAGGGGCTCAATGCCAGCCGAGTCAGCGAGGTTGATGCCAAGACCAGCAGGCGGTTGAGCCCCACCAATAAAGCCACCAGCAACGCCGCGGTGAGCCAACAGGTGAAGAAAATGAGCGGCCGGTTGGAGGTGGACCACTCGCCAAAGGAGAATTCGGTATTTGGCACGAATGGCGCAATGACCAGCACACCCGCTGTAAAGCCCAAGGCTGTCCACGCGGCAAAGCAGGCAGCCGAAAGCAATAGCTGCACAATAAGGTGATAAAATTGCTGCCAATCAAACCAGCGGCCCGCACGCCGGGGTGGGATCTCCACGCCCATCCACTGCGCACCCAACCGGCCGACAAATTCCGCGGCGCGTCCCACCAACGGAATCCACGGCAGCATCAGCACCGAAACCACCAACGCCGGGATAAATAGCGCGCCAAGGACGAGGCTCCACGCGCAGGCTTTGAGGGTTCGCATAACCCATGAGCCTAGCCGCCTTAGCCAGGGTGGGGCAGTAGAGCTAGCTCTACCATTTTCTCGGCAGCCCGCCCCATGTCTTTCTTCTGCGCGGCCGAGTGGAATCAAAGGCATGTTAAAAGCAGATAACCTCAGCAAGCGCTACGGCCGCCACACCGTGCTCAACCGCGTCACTGTGTCCATCGCCCCAGGCGAATTCGTCGCCATCATGGGGTCTTCCGGCAGCGGTAAAACCACGCTCCTGAACCTGCTATCCGGGCTAGATAAGCCCACCTCCGGCCGAGTCAACGCGCCGGGGCGCAAGCAGCGGGCCTTTGTATTCCAGGACTATAACCTCCTGGAATCCCTCAACGCCAAGCGAAATGCCACCTTGACCGCGCGCTTTTCCGGCCGACGCCCCGCACGCGGCAGGGTAGCGGAGGTCTTTGACTCGCTTGGCCTTGCTGGCTTAGAGCGCCGCCTGCCCGCGCAGCTTTCTGGCGGGCAGCAGCAACGTGTGGCCGTCGCCCGGGCACTGCTGGCCCAGGCGCCCTATATCTTCGCGGACGAGCCTACGGGCGCGCTTGACGACGCCACCGCATCCACCGTCCTTTCCCACCTGCGCGCCGCCGCCCGCGATGGAGCCAGCGTGGTCATGGTGACTCACTCGCACCTCGCCGCTGAGGCGGCCGACCGGATCATTTCCTTAGAGGAGGTGGCCCATGCTGGTGTGGCTTAAGGACTTACAGTCCAATTGGCTATCGTGGCTGGCCGTGGCGCTGACCCTGGTGGTGTCTTCCACCTCGTGCACCCTGGCGCTGGCCATGCTGGTGGCTTCCTCCGGGGCCGAAGAAGACCCCGCCGGCCCGCTGGGTGGCACGGTGTTGGGAATGGCCCTGTGCGTGGTGGTATTGGTGACGCTATCGCAGATGCGCCTTATCATTGCCGAGCGCGAGCCTATCTACCGCTCTTGGCGCATGGTGGGCATGCCCGGGGGGATGATCCTCGCTTTCATCCTGGGCCAAGTCGCAGTGGTCAGCGCGGCCGCCGGGCTACTCGGCGTGCTGCCTGCCCGCCCGCTGCTTGCCCCGTGCGTGCGCGCCCTGCGCAGCGATGGCATCCCCATGCCGGACATTGACATCACCGGCCAGGTCGTAGTCATTGCGGTAGCCGTCTGCACGTCCGCGGCGCTAGTCGGTGCGCTGCCTCCGCTGCGCCGCGTATTCCGGCCGCGCGCCGCCGCACACCCGGCGTGGCTCACGGTGAAATTCCTGCTTGCAGCCGCGGCCATTGGCGGCACAACATACGGGTGCCTGCAGATTGATGACCCTGGAGACCTGCTCTCGGCCGAGATGGGCTTGGTCATCCTCGTCGCTCTCGTCTTACCTTGGCTCATGCCCGGTATCGACCAATGGACCCGTCCGGCCGGTATCGCTGGGGCCAACGTGCGCGTGCGTCGGTACTTTTCCACCCCACACATCGTGCCGTGGGTGCTCATCGGCGGCTTTATTGTCGCCGTCGGCTCGGGCCTGCGCTTTGCAAACGACGCAGGCGCCGGCGGCACCTTGTCCTCGTGGCAGGTCTTCGTCGCCCTTTTAGGGCCTGTCTTTGCTCCCAGCATCGTGGGCGCTGTGCTTACCTCGCTGCTGATGCACGGGCGCATCGCGGCCGATATCCGCGGCCTTACCCTAGCCGGCGCCACCCCCTCGGCCTGGGCCCGCGTGCAAGTGGGGGAGGCGGCGTGCCTCACCCTGACCGCGGCCGGCGTGGTCTGGGCGCTGTGCTTGGCGACGCTCCTCCCACTCCACCACCTGCTCACCCCGCAGGCTTCCTTCGGCCGAACGCTGATAGAGGAGTTGTGGTGGCCGTCCTTCGCCGTAATCTTTGGTGCCATGTTTATCGCACTGGGCGTCGTCAAGCTGGCGCTTGCCGGATTCGTGCGCGCCGGGCAACGGGAGCGCTGAGGGGATCGCTGAGGGCGTAAAAATGTGGGCCGAGCCATTGTTGAGGGTTAGCAGTCACGAGGGTAGAGTGCTAATCAGGTTGTTTGACCCACAGTTGTTCACCCGCGACGACGGCTGTGCTGGACATCCACAACCGGCACGCGCGCGCCATACCGGTGCGCATACGAACACTACGGAGGAAACATCATGGCAAACATCAAGCCTCTCGAGGACCGCGTCCTCGTACAGATCGTAGAAGCTGAAACCACCACCGCTTCCGGCCTGGTCATCCCAGATTCTGCCAAGGAAAAGCCACAGGAAGCCACCGTCGTTGCAGTAGGCCCAGGTCGCACCAACGACAAGGGTGAGGCCACCCCGGTAGGCGTCAACGAAGGCGATACCGTGGTCTTTTCCAAGTACGGCGGCACCGAGCTGAAGTACAACGGCGAGGAGTACCTGCTGCTGTCCTCCCGTGACCTGCTCGCCGTCATCGAGAAGTAGGCCCACTTATGGCAAAGCTCATTGCATTCGACCAAGAAGCCCGCGAGGGAATCCAGCGCGGCGTCGATACGCTGGCTGATGCCGTCAAGGTCACCCTCGGCCCGCGCGGCCGCAACGTCGTGCTGTCCAAGGCCTTCGGTGGCCCCACCGTCACCAATGACGGCGTGACCATCGCCCGCGATATCGACATCGAGGAGCCCTTCGAAAACCTCGGCGCGCAGCTGGTCAAGTCCGTTGCTGTCAAGACTAATGACACCGCAGGTGACGGCACCACCACCGCTACCTTGCTGGCCCAAGCGCTCATCTTCGAAGGCCTGCGCAACGTCGCGGCCGGCGCCAACCCAGTCGAGCTTAACCGCGGCATCGCAGCAGCGGCCGAAAAGGCCGTCGAGGAGCTCAAGGCCCGCGCCACCGCGGTCAACTCCTCCTCTGAAATCGCGCAGGTAGCTACCGTCTCCTCCCGCGACCCGGAGGTTGGCGAGATGGTTGCCGGTGCCATGGACAAGGTGGGCAAGGACGGTGTGGTCACCGTCGAGGAATCCCAGACCATCGACTCCGCAGTTGACGTCACCGAGGGCATTTCCTTTGACAAGGGCTACCTTTCCCCGTACTTCGCTACGGAAGAAGAGACCTACCACGCCGTGCTGGACGACGCCGCAGTATTGCTCGTCCGCAACAAGATCTCCTCCCTGCCGGACTTCCTGCCGCTGCTGGAGAAGATCGCCGAGACCAACCGCCCGACCCTCATCATTGCGGAAGACGTCGAGGGCGAGCCGCTGCAGGCGCTCGTCGTCAACTCCATCCGCAAGGTGCTCAAGGTCGCTGCCGTTAAGGCCCCGTACTTTGGCGAGCGCCGCAAGGGATTCATGGATGACCTGGCCGTCGTTACCGGTGCCACCGTCATCGACCCAGAGGTGGGCGTCAACCTCAACGAGGCTGGCCTCGACGTGCTCGGTTCTGCCCGCCGCGTGACCATCACCAAGGATGACACCGTCATCGTCGATGGTGGCGGCACCGCTGAGGCAGTAGAGGAACGTCGCGAGCAGATCCGTCGCGAGATCGAGCGCACCGATTCCACCTGGGATAAGGAAAAGCTCGAGGAGCGCCTGGCTAAGCTCTCCGGCGGCGTGGCCGTTATCCGCGTCGGCGCCGCTACCGAGACCGAGGTAAACGAGCGCAAGCTGCGTGTTGAAGACGCCATCAACGCGGCCCGTGCGGCCGTAGAAGAGGGCGTCATCGCCGGCGGCGGTTCGGTGCTGGTCCAGATTTCTAAGGAACTCGAGTCCTTCGCCGAGGGCTTCGAGGGCGAGGCTAAGGTCGGCGTCCTCGCCGTCGCCCGCGCGCTGACCCGCCCGGCGTACTGGATCGCCGAAAACGCTGGTCTCGACGGCGCCGTCGTCGTCTCCCGCGTTGCCGAGATGTCCAACGGTGAGGGCTTCAATGCCAATACCCTGGAGTACGGCAACCTCATCGATAACGGCATTATCGATCCGGTTAAGGTCACCCACTCCGCCGTGGTCAACGCCACCTCCGTGGCCCGCATGGTTCTTACTACCGAGGCCTCCGTGGTGGAAAAGCCACAGGAAGAGCAGCCTGCTGACGCCGGTCACGGCCACCAGCACTAAACGGCTACCAACATCACCCGCCCCGCTTCCCGCGTGGCGGGTTTTGTTGTACCTAGCTAGGGCCGTGGAATACATCAAGGTCACCGCTGATACCGACCCCATTCGCAAGGCCTTCGCCAAGGCCAATGGCGTCAAACCCGCACTCTTTTCCGCGCATTCCGAGGGGCCTGCCCCAAGCGCGGCGGTGCGGGTGTGGTCTACGTGGAGCAGGGCGTGATTCGGTGACAGGGCGCTTTCTTGCCGACGCCCTCGTCTTCCCCTAGTTTCCCGTCCTAAGCGTTGACAGGGGCAGTGGCGCGGCGGCGCTGGCGAAGCTCTACGACGCGTTCGGATTCGCTCATTCCGCCCCATACACCATAGGGCTCGGCGGATTGCAAGGCATGCTCGCGGCACAAATCAATGACCGGGCAAGAATTGCAGATGGCTTTGGCGCGATTCTCGCGCTGGGCGCGGGCGCGGCCGCGCTCGCCATCCGGGTGATAAAACACATCTGAGTTTTCTCCGCGGCAGGCGCCTTGTAGCTGCCAATCCCACAAGTCAGCGGTGGGACCGGGAAGCAGATGAGGCTGAGACACGTTACTAAGCTCCTTTGTAAGGGCGAGAATTCTTGTGTGGCTTCCGCAGTGTTGCGGAAAGCAACCTCACGTAGTGTTTCGCGCGTGGGTAAACGGTGGGTTACCGATTTTTGACTTTTAAGTATTGTTCTCGCCATTCCCCTTCCTACACCACGGTTTACCAGCGCAAACGTCGAAGGTTAACGGTTTGTGAATTTTCTGGCTCTCAGCTTGCATAGGTAGTGGGGCTGCGCGTTGCCTTTGCATAAACTTCCCGTGTGCCAATATGGTTAGTTACCGGTTTAAAACATGTCAGAGGGTGCATACGTGAGTGATAAGGAACAGGAGCTAGCGGATCTCGTCCCGCATGCCGTCGACGGCAGCCGTCGAGCGCTGCAAAAAGTCCTGCGGATCATTCACCCGCAGGTGCTGCGCTACTGCCGCGCCCGCATCGGTGGCGGCCGTCAACCCACCGCGGAGGATGTAGCCCAAGAGATCTGTCTTGCAGTGGCCACCTCTATTGGCTCCTACGAGGACAAGGGCCGTCCGTTTATGGCCTATGTCTACGGCATTGCGTTCAACAAGGTCACCGATGCCCACCGCGCCATGGGGCGCGATAAGTCCACCCCTACCGAAGAAATTCCAGAAGACTCCGCGCGTGACGCCACCCCTGAAGAGTGGGCATTGGAGGCCGACGGTAGTAACAGAATGCGCGCCTTGCTCGATACGTTAAGTGACAAGGCGAAAAACATCGTTATTCTGCGCGTGTTCAACGGTTTGTCGGCAGAAGAAACCGCGGAAATTGTGGGTTCCACCCCAGGTGCGGTTCGTGTCGCACAACACCGAGCACTCGCTCAATTGCGAAAGACCCTCCAAGCCGCCCAGGAAACTGCGCGCTAAGGGCCTAGCGGCCGACTCTTACAGCAGATATTTCATATCAGAAAGGAAGGGGGAGAGACACCATCATGGCACCGAAGCATCACGGCGATAATGACGGCCTTGCAGACCAGCTCCAGCCCTTGGTAGATGATGATGCATTCCTCACCGAGCTTTCGAAGGGGACTAACCCTTCCGACAGCCAGGACGACCTGGCGGAGCTGCTGCTGGAGTTAAAGGGGGACGTCGATAAGCAGATGCCTCCAGCCCCGCTGGTAGAAGGCGCCGACGCTGAGCCTGAGGTCATCGACCTAGGCCAGGCCCGCAAGCGCCGCCGCGGCGGCCCGTTCGTACATGGACTCATCGGTGCGGCGGCCGCAACCCTAGTTATCGCTGGAGCCAGTGGTGCGATGTTGCACGCCGGAATCCTTGATAAGGGCGATAAGACCCGCAACGTGGAGCTGGCCGGCACGTTGGAAGAGATGGAATCTCGCGCGGCCGAAGGCGATATTGAAGGCGCTCGCGAACTGATGAAGGACGCCCGCGCCAAGCTGGATGAGGCCGAAGGCAAAGAAGAAAAGGCCATCGCCGCCAACCGCGAGGCGGAACAAAAGCGCTCTGCGCAACCGAAGCCCACCCCGCACACCGTGACGGAGACCACCACCGAAACCGTTGCGGAAGAGGCTTCGCAACCGGAACAGCAGCCGGAGCAGGTCACCGTGACCGAAACTCAATACGCCACCGAAACCGTGGTGGTCACGGAACAAGGACAGCCAAACCCGCAGCCCAACCCCAACGTTGAGGACGCGCCGACGACCACCATCGAGTTGGGCCAGCAGCAGTAGAAGCTAGCGGCCCTCTAGGCCATCCAAGTAACCCAAGGCGTAGTCCCAAGGCACGTAGCGGGAGGGATCTGGCTCGGCTCCTGGCTCATGCACCGGTGCTAGCTCGCCTTCAAGGGTGGCGCGCATATTGGCGGCCATAATGTCCCACTCATAAAAGTGGTTTTCCTGGCAATCCTCGCATAAGAAGAAGATGCCGTCGATGCCGCGCGGGCCGAGGATGGACGCAAATTTCTGCACCAGCGCGAGGTCGTGGATGATGGCGATCCGGTCGTCGTCGGTAAGCGGCATGACCTGCTCGTCCTCCTCTAGGAAGGAGGCAGGGTCATTCGGGTCATCGGCGAAAGGATCGCGGGGCATATTGGCGAAGAAGTTCACGCCTGCGAGCCTATTGAACTTACCCTCCCGAGGCAATTTACCCCCTGCCCAAATGGTGTCGTCGGCCGGCAACGCACTACAGTTGTGGTAGCCGCTAAACCTGTTAAGGAGAGACCTCGATGAGCGAGAACCGTATTCATACTGGTGGAGATGACCCGAACAAGGTAGCCCTGCGCGGCCTGACCTTTGACGATGTGCTCCTGTTGCCCGCCGAATCCAATATCGTGCCTTCCGAGGTCGATACCGGCGCGCAATTTACCCGCAATATCCGCCTCGGCGTCCCGCTTGCCTCGGCCGCCATGGATACCGTGACCGAGGCCCGCATGGCCATTGCCATGGCCCGTCAGGGCGGCATCGGCGTGCTGCACCGCAACCTGTCCACCGAGGACCAAGCCGAGCAGGTAGAGATTGTGAAGCGCTCCGAGTCCGGCATGGTCACCGACCCCATCACCGCCCGCCCGGATATGACCATCGGGGAAGTAGACGCGCTGTGCGCCCGCTTCCGCATCTCCGGCCTGCCGGTGGTAGACGAGGACGGCACCCTGGTGGGCATTTGCACCAATCGCGATATGCGCTTCGAGCCTGACTTTGACCGCAAGGTCAGCGAGGTCATGACGGCCATGCCGCTCGTCGTTGCGCGCGAGGGCGTATCCAAGAAAGAAGCCCTCGAACTGCTCTCGGCCAATAAGGTGGAAAAGCTGCCCATCGTCGATGCGAACAATAAGCTCACCGGTCTGATTACCGTCAAGGACTTTGTCAAGACCGAGCAGTACCCTAACGCGTCCAAGGACTCGGCCGGCCGCCTGTTGGTTGCGGCCGGCATCGGTACCGGCGAAGAGTCCTACCAGCGCGCCGCCGCGCTTGTCGACGCCGGCGTGGACGCCCTCGTCGTCGACTCCGCCCACGCACACAACAACCGCGTGCTGGAGATGGTCTCCCGCGTGCAAAAGGATTTCGGTTCCAAGGTTGATGTCATCGGCGGTAACCTCGCCACCCGCGAGGCCGCCCAGGCGATGATCGATGCCGGCGCCGACGCCATCAAGGTTGGTATTGGCCCGGGCTCCATTTGCACCACCCGCGTCGTCGCCGGCGTGGGCGCGCCGCAGATTACGGCCCTGATGGAGGCCGCCGCAGTAGCTGGCCCGGCCGGTGTGCCGGTTATCGGCGATGGTGGCATGCAGTACTCCGGCGACGTCGCCAAGGCTCTGGCGGCCGGCGCCGATACCGTCATGCTGGGCTCCATGTTTGCCGGCACCACCGAAGCCCCCGGTGACATCGTGGTCTACCAGGGCAAGCAGTACAAGCGCTACCGCGGCATGGGCTCTATGGGCGCCATGCAGGGTCGCGGACTTTCCGGCGAGAAGCGCTCCTATTCCAAGGACCGCTACTTCCAGGCCGATGTCCGCAGCGAAGACAAGCTGGTTCCGGAAGGCGTCGAGGGTCGCGTGCCCTTCCGCGGCGATATCGATGCCATCGTGCACCAGATTATCGGCGGCCTGCGCGCTTCCATGGGCTATACCGGCTCCGCCACCCTGGCCGAGCTAAAGACCAAGCGCTTCGTCCAAATCACCGCCGCGGGCCTGAAGGAATCCCACCCGCACCACCTGCAGCAAATCGCAGAAGCACCAAACTACCGCTAGGAATATCATGCGTGAATACGCCGAAATTGGCATCGGCCGCGAGGCCCGTCGTACCTTCGATCTAGAGCAACTATCCATCGTGCCGCAGCGCCGTACCCGTTCCTCCAAGGACGTGGACACCACCTGGCACATCGACGCCTATACCTTCGACATCCCCTTTGTGTCCCACCCCACCGATGCGCTCGCCACCCCTGAGTTCATCATCGAGATGGGCAAGCAAGGTGGCCTCGGCGTCATCAATGCCGAGGGCCTGTGGGGCCGCCACAAGGACCTCGAGGGAGCTTTAGCCCGCATTTACTCGCAGCCGGGCGATAACTCCATCATCCAGGAGCTGCACGCTGCCCCGCTTGACGACGCCCTCCTTACCGAGCGCATCTCCCAAGTCCGCGACTCCGGAGTTACCGTTGCTGTGCGCGTATCCCCCCAAAATGCTCGCGAGATGGCCCCGAAGGTCATCGCGGCCGGTGCCGAGTTGCTGTTTATCCAGGGCACCCTGGTCTCGGCCGAGCACGTGGCTACCGGCGGTGAGCCGCTGAACCTCAAGGAGTTCATTGGCTCCCTTGACGTTCCCGTCATCGCCGGCGGAGTTACCGACTACACCACTGCGCTACACCTGATGCGCACCGGTGCGGCCGGCGTCATCGTTGGCGCAGGCGTGACCACTAACGCCGAGACCGTAGGCATCGACTCGGCCATGGGCACCGCGATTGCCGACGCCGCCGCAGCCCGCCGCGACTACCTCGACGAGACCGGCGGCCGCTATGTACACATCATCGCCGATACCGAGTTTGAAAACTCCGGCAATATTGCCAAGGCTTTTGCCTGCGGCGCTGACGGTGTTGCTCTCGGCCCACTGCTTGCCCAGGCCCGCGAGGCCGGCGGCAAGGGCTGGTACTGGCCTGCCACGGCCGGCCACCCGCGTTTCCCACGCGGCTTCGTTCAGTTCTCCGGGGCCGATACCGACTTGGACGTCGATTTCCTCACCACCGGTACCCCGGCCGAAGCCACAGAAGAATCGGCCGCCCCGTCGCTGGAAACCGTGCTGCACGGTCCCTCCAGCGAGCCCTTTGGTCGCACCAACCTGGTCGGCGCGCTGCGCCGTTCCATGGCCAAGTGTGGCTACACCGACCTGAAGTCCTTCCAGAAGGTCGAACTCGCCGTTCGCTACTAATCCGCGCGAGAGTCCTGACGCGGCTGTGCCTTCTCGGCGCAGCCGCGTTTCTTTGTTTCAGGGCTTCCTTCGCCGCCGAACAGATACCAGTTGGCGAGGTAGGAGAGTGGTTTAGGAAACCAATTGCCAGCCGCCCTCACGCCTCCACGTGGTCTTGTCCGTCGTTGGCCGCCATTGCCCTGAGTTGTGGACTGGGCACACGCGTACTCCCGAGGGATTGAGCTCTACAACCTTCTCTTCGCCGCTCGCGCGTAGAACCACCGAATTTTGCGCTACTTCTGGATGCCCCACGCGCTCTGCCTGCTGCGTGCCGCACAACGGAACCCACTCATCCCACTCGCTTCCAAAGACTTCCGCGGCCGGAAGTGTTACCTGTTGCGGGCCTTGTTCATCCAGCGCAGACGCCACCTCAGCCGTAGTTGGGGTGGCGTCACAACCGCACAACAGCAGGCTCGCGGCGAGCACAATAGCCAAGCGCTTCATAAGCTATCAGTTTAGTGGGTTAGACTATGGGGCGTGACTAAGCCAAATACTACCCCGCGCCCCGTCCTCGTTGTGGACTTTGGCGCTCAGTACGCGCAGCTTATTGCCCGCCGCGTGCGCGAGACCAAGATTTACTCCGAGGTTGTCCCCAACTCCGCGTCTGTGGAGGAAATCAAAGCTAAAGATCCCGCCGCGCTTATTCTGACGGGCGGTCCGTCCTCTGTCTATGCTGACGGCGCCCCGGCTCTGAAGCCGGAGCTGCTTGAGCTCGGCATTCCAGTCTTCGGCATCTGCTACGGCTTCCAGGCCATGAACCATGCACTTGGTGGCACCGTGTCGTCCACTGGTGAGCGTGAGTACGGCCGTACCGATATGAATGTCAAGGGCGGCGTACTTCACGAAGGCCTGGAGGCTACCCACAAGGTGTGGATGTCTCACGGCGATGCCGTATCCGCCGCTCCTGAAGGTTTTGAGGTTACGGCCACGTCGGCCGGTGCTCCGGTTGCAGCGATGGAGTGCCTAGACAAGAAGATGGCCGGCGTGCAGTACCACCCTGAGGTACAGCACTCGCCGCACGGCCAGGAGGTGCTTACCCGCTTCCTTACTGAGGTTGCTGGCCTAGAGCAGAACTGGACGGCCGATAATATTGCCGAGCAGCTCATCGCGGATGTCCGCGCGCAGGTGGGCGAGGAAGGCCGCGCTATTTGTGGTCTGTCCGGCGGTGTAGATTCCGCTGTGGCGGCCGCACTGGTGCAGCGCGCCATTGGCGATCGCCTCACCTGTGTCTTTGTTGACCACGGCTTGCTGCGTGCCGGCGAGCGCGAGCAGGTAGAAAAGGACTTCGTTGCCTCCACTGGAGCGAAGCTGGTGACCGCAGATGAGCGCGCTGCTTTCTTGGAAAAGCTGGCAGGAGTTAGCGACCCAGAAGCCAAGCGCAAGGCCATCGGCGCGGAGTTTATCCGTTCCTTTGAGCGCGCGGTTGCAGGCGTGCTTGACGACGCCCCTGCAGGCTCCACCGTCGACTACCTCGTCCAGGGCACTCTGTACCCGGACGTTGTCGAGTCTGGCGGCGGCGATGGCACGGCGAATATTAAGTCTCACCACAATGTCGGCGGTTTGCCAGATGACGTGGAGTTCAAGCTGGTCGAGCCGCTGCGCCTGCTGTTTAAGGACGAGGTACGTGCCGTCGGCCGCGAGCTGGGCTTGCCAGAAGAGATCGTTAGCCGCCAGCCATTCCCTGGCCCGGGCTTGGGTATCCGCATCATCGGTGAGGTGACCGAGGAGCGCTTGGAGACGCTACGCGAGGCAGACCTTATTGCTCGCACCGAGCTGACCAATGCCGGCCTGGATGACCAGATTTGGCAGTGCCCGGTAGTACTGCTGGCCGATGTCCGCTCCGTTGGTGTGCAGGGCGATGGCCGTACCTATGGCCACCCGATTGTGCTGCGCCCGGTGTCCTCGGAAGACGCCATGACCGCAGACTGGACCCGTTTGCCTTACGAGGTGCTGGAGAAGATTTCTACCCGCATCACCAACGAGGTGAAGGACGTCAACCGCGTGGTCTTGGACTGCACCTCCAAGCCACCGGGAACCATCGAGTGGGAGTAAAACGGCATGCGTAGAAGGCGCTCAGTCTAGTGCTGAGCGCCTTTTCGCTCGTTTTGGCGCCGGCGTTTACTCGCGCGGGGTAAACGGTGGCCGCCACACAATGCGCCCGCCCACCCGCTCGAGGCGGCCGCGCCGAGGTGGGGCGTTGGGGTCATCGTCGTTGACGCCATTATGGTAAGCGCAGCACATGACCAGGTTTTTCATATTCGTCTCCCCGCCATTGCTCCACGCTTTAAGGTGGTGGACTTGGGAGAGGTCGGCCGGCTGGTTGCAGCCCGGCCAGGCGCAGCGTGGGTTTTCTGCGGCGGCCATAATGCGCTGCTTGTCATTGGCCACGCGCGCCGTGCGGTAGAGATTGACTGGACCTTCTTCGGGGTGCACGAGCGTGACGTAGCCGGTTTCTTTGTCGCCAGCAAAGCCGACGTCGTTGAGCACGCGGCGCAGATATTCGGTGCCGGTGATGGTGGCGCCATTGGTCAGATCGAGCTCGATATCATTGCCGCGGCCGTCGCGGATGCGGATGAATTTGTCTAACGGCACGATGGCATTGGTCACCACTTCTGCCCGCGCGGCCGCAGCTTGGTCAAAGAAGATCTTTTCTACCGCCTCGAGCGATTGCTTTCCAGTCGCGGCCAGCGCGGCGTTGAGATCCGCGATGAAACTAGAGGTTCCGGTGATGGCAAGCGTCCAGTAATCATTGGGGCGTCGGTAAGTGCGCACGCCTGGGCTTACGGTGTCGTCTTTCATCTCCCGCAGGCGCCGTCGGGCGTGTTTAAGGATGTGGCTCATTGAGCTGGTCATCGCGCAGCATTCTGCGCGCAGCTGCCAGGCCTGCTTTTTGCTGGGCGCGCGGTTAACAATGCGTTCTAGGGCGGTAAGGGTGGCGATGGAGTGGGTGTTGCGGCGGGCGTCGGCAATAGCGCGGCGCTGCAGGCGCGTAAATTTGGTGCGGCCGAAGTAGCTTTCGCACAAAAGCAGCAGATCGGCGGCGATGGCATCGGGCGCGCCGCGGTCCATAAGCTCGGACCCGGACATGCCTTGGCACCCGGCGATGATATCCATGCCAGGGCCCAAGGCGGTGAGGTAGGTCTCGAGTGCGTTCATGCCTGCAACGCTACGGCGCACACCCATACCGGCGCAGGGCCGGCGCAACCGCTACGGCCGATTCTGTGGATAACCCGGCCCGCATACCCGCCGTGGGCCGAAAAGCTGTGGATAACCCCGAAAAGTGTCGTTTAGATTAGGCAAACGCGAGCCGGCGCGTGCCATCCACATGGGGGAAGACGAAAAAGCTCAGCCCAAAGACCACTAGCCACACCAGCCCGGCGCCCCACGCAGGCAGGGCCACGATGGGCGCGAGCATCACCATAAGCCACAGAATCATCAGTGGCACGAGCTGTGCGATGGTAGGAACTAGAGCGACATTGCGCTTGTCGGCATAAGCGCGCATCGCACGGCGGTAGGGGTGGGCAAAGACGAGGACGAAGGCCGCCACGAGGCATACGAGCGCCCCAACCAGTGCGGCAAAGATATGCGCGCGGCTTGCCAAGAGTGCCACGGCCGCACCGATGAGGATGGACGAGCCCAAGCGCACCCATGGCGGAGTGGGGATGGGGGTGGTGTGCTCGCGCATGGCGCCGTAGGCAGCGTTGAAGTTCATGCCGCTAAGGCTACCATTCGAACATACACTTGCATGTGTCCGGGTGAGGGTTCATACTATTCGGGTGAGTCAAACGAGCGTTCGCCTAGAGAAAGCGGTGGCCGGGCTAAGTAGGTCGGACCGCGTGGCGATGCTGCGTACCCGCATGCGCGCTATGGAGCGCGGCCCGGAAGAAGAGCTGGTAGATACGCTCCCTGGCCTGGCGCGCTTGCTTCCCGCAGGTGGGCTGGCGCGCCGGCAGGTGGTGCACTGTGTGAACTGCCCGGCGCTGGTGGTGGAGCTTATCTGTCATCTCACCGCCCGCGGCGGGTATGTGGGAGTGGTGGGGTGGCCGGATTTACTACTCGCACAAGTGGCCGAGGAGGGTGCTATCGAACGCGTGGTAACCGTGCCGGATCCGGGCCTGGATTCCTGGATGGTGGCGGGAGTATTGGCGGAAGGGTTGGACCTCGTCATCCACCATGGGCCGCCCGGCGAGGTGAGCCCTACCAAGGCTCGGCCGGTGCTGGCAAAAGTGCGCGGCGGGCGCGCGGCCGTGCTTACGGTGGGCACGCGCCTGCCCGGCACGGCGGTGGGGATAGGGGCGCGGGTGAGTGCCTATCGGGGCGTCGGCAAGGGCAGCGGGCGCATTCGCGGCGTGGACATGGACGTGGAGGTGACCTCGAAGCAGGCTACCTCGCGCGGGGTGCTCACGGTGGGTGAGCGCCGCCGGTTGGAGGCCGTATGAGGGTAGCGGCCGTGTGGTTTCCGGATTGGCCCATCCAGGCCGCCGGTGGGCAGGGTCCTATGGTTATTGCGCGCAACCACGCGGTGGCGGTGTGCGATAGGAAGGCGCGCCGGGCGGGCGTGCGGCGCGGGATGCGCCTGCGCCAGGCCCAAGCGCTGTGCCCTGAGGCCGCAGTGGTGGAGGCCAATCCGGACCGGGATGGCGCGGCGTTTGCGGAGGTTGCGGCCGGCTTAGATGCGGTGGCGTCTTCGGTGGAGGTGCTGCGCCCGGGCCTGGCGATTGTGGATGCGGGCGCGGCGCTGCGCTACCACGGGGAGAAAGCACTAGAGATGCTTGTCGACGCCTCTTCGTACGCCGGCTTCGACTCCACCCTCGGCGTCGCCGATGAGATTGCCACGGCCGTCATCGCGGCCCGGCACCGTGGTGTGGGCGCGGTGGTGCCAGAGGGCGGCTCGCGGGAGTTTTTGGCCACTCAGCCCATAGGCGTGCTGGCGGCCGATGAGGCCTTGGGCTTTGAGGCTGGGTTTATCGCACAGCTGGATAAGCTGGGCGTGCGGCGCCTGGGTGATTTAGCCGCGCTGCCGTTTAAGCAGGTAGCTACCCGGTTTGGTGAGCCGGGCCGGCGCGCCCACGAACTGGCCCAGGCCCGTGCGGATAGGCGCGTGGCCCCAGAGATGGCGCGCCCGGATCTGGCGGTGGAAATGGAAGAGCGCATCGAGCGCGTGGACGCGGCGGCCTTCGCGGCCCGCCAACTCGCGGCCCGGCTGCATGCCCGCTTGGAAGAGGCCGGCAAGGTGTGCCTGCGGCTGCGCGTGGTGGCGGAGTTTGGCACCGGTGAGGAGCTGGCGCGGGTATGGCGCACGCAGGAGGCGCTGACGGAGCAAGCTACCGCGGACCGGGTGCGCTGGCAGCTCGATGGCTGGCTCACGCGCGCTACTGGTGAGGGCGCGGCCATTCGCCGCCTAGCGTTGGAGCCGGTGGAGGTTGCCGCCCCAGCCGCCGCTGGCCTCTGGGGCGGGGAGGGTTCGCAGGAACAGGTCAAGCGCGTGATCGCCCGCGTGCAATCGCAGCTGGGGGTGGACCGCGTGCTGCAGCCGCGGGCGGTGGGCGGCCGTGGGGTGGCCGAGCGCATCGAGTACGTGCCCTATGGCGAGCAGCGCGATGCCCCGCCGGACGGCGAGTGGCCCGGCTGCATTCCCGCGCCCCTGCCCGCGCGGCTGGGCGGTGGGCCGAATCACCCGGCCGCGCGCATTCGGCTTGTCGACGCCGCCGAGCACCCCGTCTTCGTCACCGCTGAGGCCCTCCTGTCCGGGGTGCCGGTGGCCTTGAGCTGGGGTGCGCGTCGTTTCCGCGTGCTGGGCTGGGCCGGCCCCTGGCCGGTGGATACGCAGTGGTGGACCGATACTCCACAGCACGTAGCGCGCTTGCAGGTGGTGGGCCAAGCCGACCACGAAGAGCATCAGCGGGCGTGGCTGTTGGTATGGTCCGGCGGCCGCTGGCGGGTTGAGGCGACTTACTAATTGCGAATATCGACCACGAGGCGGGTGGGGTTATCGAGCACCTGCACGGAATAAGGCTTGCGAGAGGTCATGCCGATGACAAATTGGCAGCGGCCTTCGTAGGTGCCACCATTGACCACTTGGGTGACAACTCCCTCCGTGGGGGCATTCACCACGCCGATGCGGGGGTCCTCCTTGCCGGCCTCGAAGGGGTAGACCACGCCGTCGATATTGACATTGAGTGCGGTCTCGCCGGAGTAATCAATGGTCTTGCCGGAGCCCTGCTGCGTGGGCGTGTCGGCGAAGTCCACGAACCAGCCGGGAGCGCCGCCGCCGTCGAGCTCGAAGACGACGCGCTCAAAGCCCTCGTGCTGGCCGATGCGCACGTCGGTCACCGTGAGTTCGGAGGGCGCCTGCGGCCGGAGGGTCTTCATCTCCATATTGGCCTGGCCCAGCGGATTGAGCTGGGAGCTATCCACGGACGCAGCCATGGTGGTGCGGTCCGACTCCTGGGCGGCGCAGCCGCTGAGAGAAGCAGTGACGAGAAGCGTTGCGGCGAGACGGACTTTCAACATGTCCCCTAGGTTATATTTTCAGTCGTGAACTGTATAGCTGAGGGGGTACTTCGTGGCCGAATTGTTGCCAAGGGTGTGAGCTGAAAAGCAGAAAGGTTAGGCTTAGGTATATGACCGAGTTCTGTTCAGATATCCAGGTAGAGCCGCTGCCAGGCACGGCGAAGAAGGAATCCGTCTATGTGCTTTTCGAGTGGCCGGGCGGATGGTCGCGAGACGTGCTCGATGGCGATACCTTTGGGCCGGAGCTCACAGCGCAGCTCAAGGCCAAGCTGAAGGGTGCGGCAGGGCTGCAGCTAATTCGCCGGCCGGGCCGCAACGGCCGCCAGGTGGGCAAGATGCACCGCTGCTACCTGGTGTGGGCCGAACAGGGCGTGATGGAACTCGTGCTGCTGACGGGCCCGGAGAAGATCCTCGATCTGGACCTGACCGGGCCTGGCCGCAATGGGGGCGGCGCTTTGGATACGCCGCTGGTGCTGGTGTGCACGCATGCGAAGCGCGATACGTGTTGTGCGGTCAAGGGCCGGCCGCTGGCCGCGGATCTGGTGGCGGATTACCCGGATATGGTGTGGGAGACCTCGCACACGAAGGGGCACCGGTTCGCGCCGTCGGTCATGCTCATGCCATGGGCCTATTCCTTTGGTCGCATGAATAAAGAAGCCGCCGCGCAGATGATTGCGGCGGCGGCGAAGGGGAAGTATTTCTACCCGGTAAATCGCGGGCGCGGTATTTTCGGCCCGCGCGGCCAGGTGGCGGAGTTGGCGGTGGCCCGCTCGCTTATCGACGCCGGCGAGGACCTCTCCTATGGCCAGCTCACCGCCACCGGCGGCGGCGAGGTCAGCCACACTGACGGCCGGCGCTGGCGCGTGGCGCTCGAGGAGCGCGAGGTAGAAGGCGTGGTCTCCTCGTGCGGCGATGCACCGAAGAAAGGCCAAGCCATCGTAGCGACCGGCGTGGAGCCGGTCGTGGAGTAGGCCGCGCGGGGAGGGGCGGCGTCGGCAAGCGGGGGCTAGCGGCGCATGACCTTGGAAGAAAGCCAGTTGCCGAGGAACTGGGCGGCCTGCACCAGCACGATGATGATGAGCGTAGCCACGACGGTGACTTCCCACTCGAAGGCGCGGTAGCCGTAGACGATGGCAAAGTCGCCCAAGCCGCCGCCGCCGACGTAGCCGGCCATAGCGGACATATCCACGATGGCGATGAACAGGAAGGTGTAGCCCAGGATCAGCGGGCCGAGGGCCTCCGGAACGATGACGGAGGTAATGATCTTCCACGGCGAGGCACCCATGGAGCGGGCGGCCTCGATAACACCGGGATCGATGGCCACGAGGTTTTGCTCCACCACGCGGGCCACGGAGAAGGTTGCGGCGATCACCATGACGAAGGTGGCCGGGCCGCGGCCGATGGAGCCGCCCATTACAGCGACGGTCAACGGCTGGGCAAAGGCCAGCAAAATGATGAACGGGATGGGACGGACGAAGTTCACCAGCAGGTTGACAATGACGTAGACAAACCGGTTCTGCAGGATGCCGCCTGTGCGGGTGGTGTAGAGCAGCATGCCCAGGCCAAGGCCGAGGATGCCGGAGATGATGAGGGTGGTCGAGACCATGATGAGGGTATCGACGATGGCCTCGGCTAGTGAAGGGCCGAGGCGGTCCCAGTTGGCTTGGGCGAGGTTGGTGACGGTCATCGTGCAATCTCCTCAATCTGGGTGGTGGTAGAAAGCGTGCGGTAGAACTCTTCGATGGCGTTATTATCGCCGCTAAGCCGCACGGTCAGCTTGCCAAAGGAATGCTGCTGCAACGTGGTGATACCGCCGTGGACAACGGCGATGGACACGCCGGCCTCCTTGAGCCGAGCGGCGGCGGTGAAGAAGCCGGATTCCTCGGTGAGGTTGATGGTAAACAGGCGGCCTTCGTGCGCAAGCAGGTCGTCGGTTTCGACGACGTCGGGTTCGTTGCGCAGCGAGGTGGCCACGAACTTGGCGGCCACGGAGGTCTGCGGGTTGGAGAAGACCTCGTAGACGCTGCCTTGCTCTACTACGCGGCCGTTTTCCATCACGGCGACCTTATCGGCGATGGAGCGAACGACTTCCATCTCGTGGGTAATAACCACGATGGTGATGCCGAATTCCTTGTTCACCCGGCGCAGCAGGTCGAGGACTTCCTGCGTGGTGGTGGGGTCGAGGGCGGAAGTGGCTTCGTCGGCAAGCAGCAGCGAAGGGTTGGTGGCCAGCGCACGGGCAATGCCAACGCGCTGCTTCTGGCCGCCGGAAAGCTGCTCCGGGTAGCTCTTGCCCTTGTCTCCCAGGCCGACGAATTCCAGTAGCTCCTGCACGCGCTGGGCGCGCTCCTGCTTGCCGACGCCCTGCAGCTGCAGCGGGTATTCAATATTGCCCGCCGCGGTGCGCGAGTTCATCAGGTTGAACTGCTGGAAGATCATGCCAATATTGCGGCGAATGCCGCGCAGCTTCTTCTCGGACATGCCGACGATATTGGTGTCATCAAGCAGTAGCTCGCCCGCGGACGGGGTGTCCAAACCGTTGATCATGCGCACGAGGGTGGACTTGCCGGCGCCGGAATAGCCAATGATGCCGACGATTTCGCCGGGCTCGATGGTCATGGAGACATTGTCGAGGGCCTTGACTCGTGCCTTTTTCTGTTTAAAGACCTTGGTGATCTCGCGGAACTCGATGCGGGTGCCGCGTTGAGTGGAATCTGCCACGTGTTTGCGTCCTTAGCTAGGAAAGTGCCAAACCCCGCCGGGGGCTCCGGCGGGGTAAAGCAAGGGTGATTAGTCCAGATCTGCTTCGAGCTTATCCAGGATCTTCTGCAGATCCTCCTGGCTGCGCTCCACCTGGACGGAGGTGCCGGCGGAGTCTTCGTCGACGCCCTTTTGAACGGCGTCGGTGTGCCATAGCTCGGCGAGCTTCTTGATGTCTTCGTTGTCTGCATCTTCCTCGCGGACGGCGAAGACATTGATGTACGGCTCTGCCTCTTCGGCGTTCGGCTCGTCCTGGAAGATGGCGGTGGCTGGGTCGATGCCGGCGCGCTCCAGGAAGGAGTTATTGATAATCGCCGGGGTGCCCTCGCCGTGTGCGGACGTGGTCTGTGCTGCGTCTACCGGGGTGACCTTGACCTTGGACTTCTTCTCGTCGATATCCAGCGGGGTTGGCTCTAGGTTGTTCTTGTCCTTCAGGGTGATAAGTCCGGCCTGAACCAGCACGTTGATGGCGCGAGCCTGGTTGGTGGAGTCATTCGGAATGGCGACCTCTTCGCCCTCGATGCCGTCGGGGGAGTCGTGGTCCTTCCAGAACAGTGCCAGCGGCACGATCTCGGTAGCCACGATTGGCACCAGGTTGGTGCCGTTGCCGTGGTTATACTCCGCCAAGAACTTCAGGTGTTGGAAGTTATTGGTATCCAACTCACCCTGATCCAGAGCCTGGTTTGGGGTGTTGTAATCCGCGAAAGGCTGGATATCGATGTCATAGCCTGCGTTCTTTGCTTCCTGCTCGAACGCTACCCAAGCCTTCTTTGCGTCATCGGTGGTGCCGACTGTGATGGTCTTGGAGTCATCGGAGTCGGAAGAGCATGCCACCAGGCTGGTGGCAGCGATGGTTACGGCGGCGGTAGCAGCCACTACGCGACGGATCTGCATGGGGAATCCCCTTCTTGTAGGAGTTGGAATAATTTGTCTGTTTAGCAACCTAGCAATCAGCGAACCGCTTTGTCTATTGTGGGCATCACGTCGCACCGGCTTGTCTAGAACAATGATTCGATATTACGCTGTCTGGCGTGGAATTTAATGGCGGAAAAGCGCTGTCCTGGTCGCGGGTAGAGCGCATTCTCTCTGGTCGCGAATCTGCTGCGCCCGTGCCGGTTAATCACCTTCATGGGCCAGCGGATTCTGCTCGGCGCGGTCACTCCGCCGTCCCCTTTGCGGAGCTGCACGCGGTAAGTTCTTATAGCTTTCTCGACGGCGCTGCCGAGCCGGAGGAGCTGGTGGCTCGAGCCGTAGAGCTGGGCCTTGAGGGGTTGTCCATCGTGGACCGCGATGGCTTTTATGGTCTGATGAAATTTGCCGAAGCCGCAGCTAAAGCAGGACTTCCGGCCGTATATGGTGCGGAGCTATCGCTCACGGAGGCCCCGGTGACCGTGCTGGCACGCACCCCGGAGGGCTATCGCCGCCTGTCGCGCCTCATCGCGCGCGCCCGGATGGAAGCCGGGGAGAAGGATCGCGTAGCCTATCCGCCCTTGGACGAGGTGGCGCGCGAACTGGAAGGGGAGTGCTTCTTTCTGGTGGGGCCGGAGGCGCTAGCAGAAATCGATAACCTGCTCGAAAGAATAAAAATAGACAGCATAGTTCTCGAATATTCGTGCAGCATGTCCCCCGAGGATGCGGATCAGCACCGTTTCCTCGATAAATACAATAACCTGCGGGCCATCGCAACCGCACGGCCCGCGGCCGCGACCCGCGACCAAACTCGGCTCGCCGCCGCCAAGCGTGCCCTAGCCCGGCGCGAATCCCTTGCGGCCGCCGCGCCGCACGCCCACCCCATGGGGGCTGGCTGGCTGCGATCCGGCGAGCAGATGGCGCAACTCTTGCCGGATCGGCCGGAGCTCATCGCCGAAACTGTGGCGCTCGCCCGCGAGTGCTCCTTTACCTGGGACGCCCTCGCGCCCAACCTGCCGCATTTTCCGGTGCCGGAGGGGTATACCGAAATGAGCTGGCTGGAGCATGAGGTCTGGCACCGCGCCAAGGAACGCTATGCTTCGCGCCCAGCCGAGATTAGGCAGGCGGCGCGGAAGCAGATTGGGCATGAGTTGGGCGTCATCAAGCAGCTGGGCTTCCCCGGCTACTTCCTGATTGTGTGCGACCTGGTGGATTTTTGCCGCCGCGAGAATATTCTGTGCCAAGGCCGCGGCTCGGCCGCCAACTCCGCGGTGTGCTTTGCGCTAGGCATTACTAATGCCGAGCCTATCTCCGCGCAGCTGCTTTTCGAGCGTTTTCTCTCCCCGGACCGCGATGGCCCGCCCGATATTGATATCGACATTGAGTCCGGTCGCCGCGAGGAAGTTATTCAGTATGTCTACCGCACCCACGGCCGCGATCGCGCCGCGCAGGTGGCCAATGTCATTACCTATCGCCGCAAGGGAGCTACGCGCGATGCGGCCCGCGCGTTGGGCTACCCGCAGGGCTCGGCCGATGCGTGGTCGAAAGGTACCTCTGAGCCGCCTGCCGACGTCTCCTCTTTAGCCGAGCAATTCCTCGGCCAGCCCCGCCACCTAGGCATCCACTCCGGTGGCATGGTGCTGTGCGATCGGCCCATTGCGGACGTCGTTCCTATGGAATGGGCGCGCATGGAAAATCGTTCCGTATTGCAGTGGGATAAGGACGATTGCGCGGCCGCCGGCCTGGTGAAATTCGATCTCTTGGGCCTGGGCATGTTGGAGGCGCTGCACCACATGATCGATGCCGTGCGCGCCACCACCGGCCGCGAGGTGCACCTGTGGGAGCTCGACCTAGCCGAGCCGGAAGTTTATGACATGCTCTGCCGCGCCGATGCGGTGGGTGTCTTCCAAGTGGAATCCCGCGCGCAGCTAGCCACGCTGCCGCGTCTGAAGCCGCGCCGCTTCTTTGACTTAGTGGTCGAAGTCGCGCTCATTCGTCCCGGCCCCATCCAGGGCGGGTCCGTGCACCCCTACCTGCGCCGCCGCGACGGCCTTGAGGAGGTGACCTATGACCATCCGGTGCTGGAAAAATCCCTGGGCAAGACCCTAGGTATTCCGCTCTTCCAGGAGCAGTTGATGCAGATCGCGGTCGACGCCGCCGGCTTCTCCGGTGCCGAGGCCGATGACCTGCGCCGCGCCATGGGCTCGAAGCGCTCCCCGGAAAAGATGGCCGCGCTGCGCAGCCGCTTCTTTGCCGGCCTGCGCGAGACCAACGGTATCGAGGGTGAGGTGGCAGAGAAGCTGTGGACCAAAATCGTGGCCTTCGCCGCCTATGGCTTCCCGGAATCGCACTCGCAGTCCTTTGCCTCGCTGGTGTATTTTTCCGCGTGGTTTAAATACCACTACCCGGCGGAATTCTGCGTGGGGTTGCTGCGCGCGCAGCCGATGGGTTTCTATTCCCCGCAGTCGCTCATCCAGGATGCTCGGCGCCACGGCGTGCGGGTGCTGCCGGTGAGCATCAATGACTCCGGCGCCCAGGCCCGTGCGACGGGGTCGTCCGAGATCCGTTTGGGCCTTAACCTCATCAAGGGGCTGGGGGAGTCCGCCGCCGAGCGGGTGGAGGCGGCCGCGCCTTTTACTAGCGTGTCCGATCTTTCGCGCCGGGCGGATCTCAGCGTGGAGCAGGTGGAGGCGCTGGCTACGGCCGGGGCGCTGGAGTGTCTGGGGCTGGATCGTCGCCAAGCGCTGTGGCAGGCTGGCGTCGCCGCCACCGAGCGTGAGGGCATGCTGCCCGGTACGTCCGCCCTGGCTTCGCCGCACCTGCCCGGTATGTCTGCGTTTGAGCTCATGGCTACCGACGTCGCCGCTACTGGCGTGACCCATAATCAGCAGCCGATGGAGCTGGTGCGTGCCTCGCTTGCCGACGTCCTCCCTGGCTCCCAGCTCCCCCATGTCCCCGATGGCACCCGCGTGCGTATCGCCGGCATTATTACTCACCGCCAGCGCCCGCGCACTGCTTCTGGCCTGACCTTTTTGGGCGTCGAAGATGAAACCGGTTTGATGAACGTGATGGTCTCGCCCGGATTGTGGTCGCGGCATAAGGTGCTGGCCCGCACCGCCCGGGCGATGATCATCCGCGGCATCGTGCAAAATGCCACCGGAGCGGTCAGCGTGGTCGCAGATAAGCTCGAGCCGTTGGACTTTGGAGAATTCCTCTCCCGCGGCTCCCGCGATTTCCGCTAGTTGCCGCCGCTGCGCAGCTCGTCCGCGTTGAGCTTATTGGCCAATTCCTTGGCTACCGCAAACGGAATCCACAGCAGTTGGGTATAGATGAGCTTGGCAAAGAAGATGGCGATATTTGCCCCCGAGGTCGCTTCCTCCACCGCAACCTGCTCCGCGCCGGAGAATCGCAGGCCAAAAGCGGTGGCGCCGGCGACGAGGAAGAGCACTATGGCCGTGGCCAATGCGGTTTTCAGGCCTTTGTCGCGGGCGTCGGTATGCAGGCGCAGCTCGTACTCATCCATCTCCGTAGTGGGAACGTCGAGGTGCCGAATGGACTGGCGCAGCCACGTGGTGCACATGGTCGCCGCAATGCCAGCTATCGGCCACAGCAGATTAGACAAGCCAAGCGCGAAGAAGTGCAGGGCCGCCGCCACGATGGCTAGGCCGAGAAAAATATCGCCGGCCAGGATCAAGCGCTTGCGGCGGGAAACAGAGGCGGGAATTGTGGTAGCCATTAGGAATTCTTCCTATAGATTTCAGTGGACATAGGGGCAAATTCCTGGCGGGAAAAGATGGCCTCCACTGGAAGGTCAAAGACCTCGCAGACGCGGAAAGCTAGGTCCAGGCTGGGGGAGTGGTCCCCGCGCTCAAGGGCTCCGACGGTCTGGGGGTTGACGTCGATGGCCTCAGCCAGCTGCGCGCGCGACATGTCCCGCTCGGCGCGTAGCACGCGTACCCGGTTATAAATGGGTGCGGAGGGCTTCTTCTTTGGGGACATGAGTCAAAGTATTGCATAAACCCAACGCCCTGGCAAGGGTTGCTACTCGACGCCGAAGATATCCCCTGGCTGGCAGTCCAGTGCCGCGCATAGTGCTGCGAGGGTGCTAAAGCGTACGGCTTTGGCACGAT
This sequence comes from Corynebacterium sp. ACRPQ, assembly GCF_022347225.1. Lineage (NCBI taxonomy): Bacteria > Bacillati > Actinomycetota > Actinomycetes > Mycobacteriales > Corynebacteriaceae > Corynebacterium > Corynebacterium sp. ACRPQ. The sequence goes on along the minus strand of NZ_JAKRNF010000006.1, from coordinate 8,025 downwards.
TATTCTTCAATACGGAGAGGTTGACTGGGGTGATGCCTACTTCTTTAGCGAGTGCCGTTCCGGTTATGCCGCGCTCTTCCATTATTCGGTCGAGGTGGCAGACTACCTGGGGCCCTTGTGGCTCAGACAAGTCCTTCGACCTCCTCTTCTAGCTTGCAACCGCGCTTGATGGCGGCTGAGAAGAGCTGTAGGGCGCAGGCAAAGAGGTAAAGCAGCGCGAGCTCGCCAAATGACGTTCCGCTCTGGCTGGACCACCAGTCGATCCCTAGCTGTGAAGAGGCCCAGTTGTTGCCCATACCTTCGAGCGGGAAGCGTCCGATAAACCAGACGAGAATCCCGATGGCTATTCCATTGAGGAAGCGAATATTTTTCGTAGTGAAGACCTGCCCGCGAAGCATGGGCTTGACCAGACGGTAGGTAAAGAACGCGATGATCAAAATAGCCGCAATCTTAACGACGAGCGCTGCGGTGAGCGTCCAGAATGGTCCGCCGTCGAGGTTGTGTTTGCTTAGGCCTTCTGGGACGGCCGCACTCAGTGCGGTGGAAAAGCGTCCGGTGGCAAGCTCACGCAGGTAGGTAGGGCCGAGGATGACGATGGTAAGGAGGCAGATGCCGGCCGCTGTGTTAATTTCGCGGCGCTCGGCCTTGGAGGTGGGTTGTGGGGTGGTCATGACAATCCTTTCCGCCGATTGTTTATCGACTCTCGATGTTGTCGTAATTCGATAATATCGATTAACGATAAGTGAGGCAAGGGTATGGCCCGATTGATACTGTCAATAACTATGAGCGAAGAAATGAATCCCGTCTCGCCACGCCTGGTGACCTCGCGTTATATCCACCACCTGAGCTGGATGATTGTCCTCGCGGCGGCCGCCGGTGCGGCAGGTTTCTGGTGGACCCCGTGGTTCTACTGGGCGGCCGGGCTTTTCGTCGCCCTTTTCTTCTGGCTGCTCTGGCTCATCCCCGCCCAGGTGCGCAACATGGGCTGGCTCGAGACCGACGATGAGCTGCTTATCACTCGCGGCAAGCTCTGGCATTCCTTCACCGTCGTGCCCTACGGCCGCATCCAATTCGTGGACGTGACCTCCGAGCCCATCGACCGCGCCCTCGGGCTAAAAAAGCTGCAGCTCCACACGGCCTCGGCCAGCACGGACGCCACCATTAAGGGCTTGGAAGCCCCGCTTGCCGACGCCCTCCGTACCCGCCTTGCCCACCAAGCCCGCGAACGGATGAGCGGCCTATGAGCGACCAGTCCAGCACCCAACCAAGCTTCCGCCGCGTCCACCGCCTCACCCCGCTGCTGCGCCTATGGTCAGTGATCCTGGCCCTCATCGCGGCCTTCGCCCTCAACGTCAACCTGGAAGCCCTGCGCGATATCTTTGCCTTCATCACTGGCGAGCACCGCGGTGAGGCCCTGCGCGATACCGCCTTTGCGATCGCCGGGTTCGTTGCGGTCTGCGCGGTCGTGTGGCTCGCCTCCGGCCTATGGTGGCGCCGCATGGGCTACCAGCTCGGCGGGGACGAGCTCTCCCTGCGCCGCGGACTCTTTTCCACCCAACTGCGCACCGCGCGCTATGACCGCACCCAGGCCGTCGACGTCGTCGAACCCGTCATCGCACGCCTTTTCCGGCTGGCGGCCGTGCGCGTAGAAACAGCCGGCGGCCAGTCATCGGTCATCGAAATCGCGTACCTCAAAAAGGCCGACGCCGAAGCCCTGCGCGAGGATATCCTCGCCCGCGTCCACGGCGCTCCCACACCGGCCGCCACCGCCGCGGACACTGACATCGATGCAACCGCCGCCGACGCGACCAGCGCCCACACGCCCGCCGCGCCGGCCGAAGAACCGGCCCTCGTGCCCGAAATCCCGATCGCGCGCTCCCTTATGGCGGCCGCGCTGCGCACCTCCACGCTTTTCCTCGTCGGCTTCCTCATCGTCGTCGTGGTCACCCGGCTGCCGCTGTCGACCGCGCTGCCCATCCTCGTCAGCGCGCTACCCAACGCCTGGAACGTGCTCGATTCCTCCTGGCGCTACACCGCCCGCACCGACGGCGAGGTCCTCAACATCACCTACGGCCTGGCCGATCGCCGCCGCCAAAGCATCCGCCTTGACCGCATCCACGCCGTGCAAATTACCCAGCCGTTCCTGTGGCGGCCGTTGGGCTGGTACGAGGTGAGGGTTTCGGTGGCGGGATATGGGGCGTCGGCAAGCGGCAAGGCTTCTGGCTCCACCCGCATCCTGCCGGTCGGCTCCCTCGCCCAAGCCCGGCAATTCCTCCCGGCCGATGCCGCCCCCACCTACGCCTCGCCGGCCCGCGCCAAGTGGGTCTCCCCGCTGGACTACCGCCAGCAAACCGTCGCGCTCACCGGCGACTACGTCATCGTGCGCAACGGCCGGCTCAACCGCCGCGTCAAGGCCATCCACACCTCCCATATCCAGGAGCTAACCTACCGCCGCGGGCCGATTTCCCAGGCGCTCGGCCTAGCCACCGTCAACCTCGACCTAGTTCAAGGGCCCGTGCGCATGGCCGCGCGCAACCTCACGCTTGCCGACGCCACCGCACTCCTTGCCCGCCTGCGCTCCCGCCAACTGCCAGGGCTTAAACCGCCCCGTTAAAGCCCAGCTGGCGCCACGCCTCGAATACGGCCGTCGACGCCGAATTCGACAGGTTCATCGAGCGTCTGGCCGGCACCATCGGAATGCGCACGCGGTCCGTCACGCGCGGATGATTAATATGCTCCTCCGGCAGGCCAGTCGGCTCCGTGCCAAAGAGCAAAACATCGCCTTCTTGGTATTCGATATCCGTAAACCACTTATCCGTATGCGTGGTAAACGCGAATACACGCGCGCCCGGCAGCGCATCCATGCAGGCCTGGAAGTCCTTGTGAATCTGCACATCGGCCAAATCGTGATAATCCAGACCGGCGCGCTTTAAGTGCTTATCGTCGAAATTGAAACCCAGCGGCTCAATCAGGTGCAGGCTCGCGCCCGTTACCGCGGCCGTGCGGATGGCGTTGCCCGTATTAGTAGGAATGACCGGGTTATCAAAGACAATGTGCAGCTGGCTCATGCCTTCAGTCTAGGATGGTGGCTATGAGCGCTACCAAACTAGATGGCACACTGTACCGCGACGAGATTTTCGCCGACCTCGCCCAGCGCGTGGCCGCGCTGAAGGACAAGGGGATTACGCCCGGCCTCGCTACCGTCCTGGTCGGCGAAGACCCCGGCTCCCAGTCCTATGTGAAGATGAAGCACCGCGACTGCGAAAAGCTCGGCATCAACTCCATCCGCAAGGACCTGCCGGCCGACATCACGCAGGAAGAACTCGAGGCCGTTATCGATGAGCTCAACGCCGATGACGCCTGCACCGGCTACATCGTCCAGCTCCCGCTGCCCAAGCACTTGGATGAAAACGCCATCCTCGAGCGCATCGACCCCGAAAAGGACGCCGACGGCCTGCACCCGGTCAACCTGGGCAAGCTGGTGCTCAACGAGGACGCGCCCCTGCCCTGTACCCCGAACGGCTGCCTGCACCTGCTGCGCCGCTTCGGCGTTGAGCTTGACGGCGCCAAGACCGTGGTCATCGGCCGCGGCGTGACCGTGGGCCGTCCCATCGGCCTGATGCTTACCCGCCGTAGCGAGAACTCCACCGTCACCCTCTGCCACACCGGTACCAAGGACCTGGCCGCCGAGACCCGCGAGGCCGATATCGTCATCGCCGCCGCCGGCCAGCCCCACATGCTCACTGCGGACATGATTAAGGAAGGCGCCGCGCTTCTCGACGTCGGAGTCTCCCGCGTCGACGGCAAGCTCACCGGCGACATCCACCCAGACTGCTGGGACAAGGCCGGATTCGTCTCGCCGAACCCGGGCGGCGTCGGCCCGCTGACCCGCGCCTTCTTGGTGCGCAATATCGTCGAGCGCGCGGAAAAGTTGGCGTGAATCTAGATAACCCGCACGATGCCGGCCTCGCGCCCTCCCCGCTGCCGCCCGCCGCGCAGTGGGCGGCTATCGGCATCTTCGTGGCGGGCGTGGTCGTCTCCGGAGGTTACGCGGTCTTCGAGTACTGGCGTCGGGCCACGTTTCTCCTCGGCCTCGCCTTGCTGTGGCTCACTGTGGTACGCCTGACTTGTGATTCCAGCCGCGTTGGCGTGCTGGCAGTGCGTTCGCGTCGCTTCGATGCCTGCTTTACCGGCCTACTCGGCGCCGTGATGGCCTTTCTGGCCTTCTCCGTGGATTCGCTCGGCAGCTAGTTATCCACAGTCTTTTGTAGAGCTTTCACCTATCTCGGCCTTAGAGGGTGTCGTTCGGGAGATTATCCACAGGCTGCCGCCCGTCACCGCGCGCCGAGTTGCGCGGCCGGTTTAGGCTCAGGGCCATGATTTCGAACTACCTGACAGCCGTGAATTCCCCGATGGTGCTCATCGAGGAGTGCGTTGGGCTGTCGGTAGAAAAGCTCGTCGATAAGGGCTTTAGCGATCGCGAGGCCGCCGAGTTTGCCCGCCTTGCCGACACCTACTTCGGCCGCACTTCCTTTCGCGCCAAGCAGCGCGCCGCCCGCCGCACCACACTGCCGCTTGACGCGCTAAAAATCATCGAGCACTACGCCCAGAAGATGAAAACCCAGCGTGCGGCCTGGGCGCTGCGCGAGGCACTCTGCGCTCTGCGCGTTGCTACCAGCGAGATTGAAAAGCGCGCCCGTCGCCTTGTGCGCGAGGAACGCACCACCAAGCGCTCTGAGGGCGTGCGCCTGATCCGCCGCCGCGATGACCTGTGGACGCTGACCATAACCGCCGAGTCCGAACTGGTGGCAGAGATTAATAACCATGTCTCCACCGTCGCCGATGCCCGCCGCGTCTTTTCCTAGGGCGCCGCTGCCTCCACAATCACCACCAATGTGGTGCTCACCCTCAATGAGATGGTCAAGGTCATCCACGGCGAGGACGTCACCTTGCAGCTGACCAATGGCGCGCAGATTACCGGTGCAGACCTTGTTCGCCGCGCGCTTTCCGACGTCGGCCTTATCACCCTCATCCATCCTGTCACCGGCCCCGTAAACCTCTATCAAGCACGGCGCTTAGCAACATGGAAGCAACGCCAGATGGCGATGGCGGAAACCCCTGTGTGCCCGTGGCCCGATTGCCATACGCCAGCGGATGAATGCCAAGTCCACCACCTCACCCCGTGGCTGCTCGGTGGGGACACGAATCCCGAGAACCTCACCATGGCCTGCAAGTATCACAACGGGGTCAATGATGATGACCCTAATGCGCCGCCGCGCCGCGGCAGGCTCGAGCGCCGGCCCGGTGAAGGTATCGTCTGGCGCCCGCCTTGGGCCAAGCCGCCCGAAAACCGCTGAGTTTCGCCCTGTAAAGCCATAGCCCCAGCGCAGCGTGCCGCACCACTTGTCGCTAGTGCGCGCTGCGCGGCTTCGGCGATCCCACAAGGGCAGAGCTTTTAAATCGAATATTCCGTGGGATCACCGGCCGCTGAATCAATGCGCGGGTTGGGCTGGGAAAGGGTGAGGAAATTGCGCAGGATGCGATCCATTTGGCGTGACTCGGTCAGGAAGGCGTCGTGGCCTACCGGGGAGACAACCTTTGCCATCGCCAGCAGGTTGCCGAGGTTGCGCGAGAGGTGTTCTTGCTGGTGATACGGGTACAAGATATCCGTGTCCACGCCGACGACCATGGTCGGCACCTCGGACGAGCCCAGCACGCGGTTAAGGCCGCCGCGGCCGCGGCCGATATCGTGGCGGTTGAGCGCCTCGGTGAGGGTGACGTAGGAGCCGGCATCGAAGCGATCGGCCAGCTTGGTGCCCTGATAGTCCAGGTAGGAGTTGACGGCAAAGCGCTCATTGCGGCGGCGGTAGGGCCCGAGCGGATTCTCGCCGGCTTGGGCCTGGACGCCGAAGCGCTCGTCGATTTCCTGCTCGCCGCGATACGTCAGGTGTGCAATGCGACGCGCGGCCGCCAGCCCCTCGCGCGGGCGCTGCGCGGAGGCGTAGTAGTCGCCGCCATGCCAGAAGGAATCCTGCTCGATGGCCGCGATCTGCGCCGACTGGATGCCAATCTGCCAGGCGGAAGCGCGGGCCGATACGGCAATGACGCAGGCCGCATCAACGGCCTCGGGGTGCATCAGCGTCCACTCCAGCGTGCGCGCGCCGCCCATCGAACCGCCAATGATGGCGTGGACGTGGGTGATGCCGAGCTCGCGGAGCGCGGCGCGCTCGGCCGAGACGAGGTCGCGCACCGAAAGCGCGGGGAAGCGCGAGCCCCAGGCGCGGCCGTCGTCCGGATGCGGGGAGGCGGGATCGGTGGAGCCGCCGCAGCCGCCCAGTGCGTTGGTGGCGATAACGCACCACTTCGTCGTATCTAGCGCCTTGCCAGGGCCGACCAGATCGGCCCACCATTCGGCCACATTCGAATCACCGGTCAGGGCGTGTTCAACCACAATGACGTTATTGCGGCCGTGGGGATCGCCGAGGAGGTGGCCGAAGCGGTGGTAGGCAATGTGGGCGTCGGGAAGCGTGGCGCCGGCTTCGGTGTGAAAGTCGCCGATGCTAACTAGCTTCATGCCAGCGCGTTAAAGCCCAGCTCGAGGTCCGCGATCATGTCATCGATGTGCTCGATGCCCACGGAGAGACGGATGGTGGACTGGGTGATGCCGGCCGCGGCAAGCGCAGGCTCGTCGGACTGGGAGTGCGTGGTGGTTGCCGGGTGCACGGCCAGGGAGCGGGTATCGCCGATATTGGCGAGGTTGGAGTGGAGCTTGAGGGCGTCGATAAACGCCCAGGCTTCCTCGCGGCCGCCGTCGATGTCGAAGGAGAGGACGGAGCCGGTGTAGGCGTAGCCAAGCTTTTCCTTGGTGGCCTTATACGGCGAAGAATCCAGGCCGGCGTAGTTGACCTTGGTGACCTTGGCGTGGCCTTCCAAGTACTCGGCAACGGCCTGGGCGTTGGCATTGTGCTTTTCGACGCGCAGCCCCACCGTCTCGATTCCATTCAGCGTCAGCCAGGCGTTGAAGGGGGAGATGGCGGCGCCGGTATCACGCAGCAGGCCGGCGCGGGCCTTGAGGGCGAAGGCTGGGGCGCCGAGATCGGCGTACTTCAGGCCGTGGTAGGCCTCATCCGGAGTGACGAAGTAGGGGAAGACGGGCTCGCCGTTGCGGGTGACGGTCCAGTCGAAGGAGCCGCCGTCGATAATCGCGCCGCCGATGGCCGAGCCATTGCCGGTGTAGAACTTGGTGGTGGACACTACGACGATGTCCGCGCCGAGGTCCAGCGGCCGGGCGAGGGCGGCGGTGGCGATGGTGTTATCCACGATGAGTGGGACCTGGTTGTTGTGGGCGACCTCGGCGATGGCCGGGATATCGAGGACATCGGCCACGGGGTTGCCGAAAGTCTCGCCGTAGAAGGCCTTGGTATTCGGCTGGACGGCGTCCTGCCAGGACTGCGGGTCGTCCGGGTCCTCGACGAGGGTGACGTCGATGCCTTGGCGCTTGAGCGTGACGGTAAAGAGGGTGGAGGTGCCACCGTAGAGGCGCGGGGAAGTCACGATGTGGTCGCCGGCCGAGGCGAGGTTCAAAATGGCCGCGGTTTCGGCGGCCTGGCCGGAAGCGAAGGCAACGGCCGCGACACCGCCCTCGAGGGAAGCGAGGCGTTCTTCCAGCGCGTCCTGGGTGGGGTTGGTCAGGCGGGTGTAAATGGGGCCGGCGTCGGAAAGATTGAAGCGGTTGGCCGCGTGCTCGGCGTCGTTAAAGACGTAGGAAGTGGTCTGGTAAATCGGCACGTTGCGGGCGTTGTGGTGCCCGTCGAGGTTTTGGCCCGCGTGTACGGAGCGGGTAGCGAAGGACCAGTTGGAATTGGAGTTATCGTATTTCGTCGTCATGCTTGGCAAGACTAGACCAAGCGGTATGTCTTGCGAACGGGTTTGGTGAAACCCGCTGGCAGGAGCGAGAATAAAAATAGACCAAGCGGTCAGTTGGGTTAGGGGTGGGGGTGGTTATTTTTGTGGCTATCGGTGGGG
>NZ_JAKRNF010000005.1:0-131361 GCF_022347225.1 Corynebacterium sp. ACRPQ | reverse complement strand
GGCATTCGGAGTTTGGCTGACATTGCTAAGATTGTAGTCCCGCTCAACCAACCAGTCGCTCTACCTCCACCAAGCTATAATACGACGCTGCACCTAAATGCATTTCGGGGAGAACCAGCTATCACGGAGTTTGATTGGCCTTTCACCCCTACCCACAGCTCATCCCCGCAGTTTTCAACCTACGTGGGTTCGCGCCTCCACAACCTCTTACAGCTGCTTCACACTGGCCATGGGTAGATCACCCCGCTTCGGGTCCAGGACATGCCACTTTACACCCCATTAGGATTCGGTTTCCCTACGGCTACCCCACACGGGTTAACCTCGCGACATGCCGCTGACTCGCAGGCTCATTCTTCAAAAGGCACGCCATCACACACAAACGGTGCTCTGACGGATTGTAAGCACATGGTTTCAGGAACTATTTCACTCCCCTCCCGGGGTACTTTTCACCATTCCCTCACGGTACTCATACACTATCGGTCACACTGAGTATTTAGGCTTACCGGGTGGTCCCGGCAGATTCACAGCAGATTCCACGAGCCCGCTGCTACTCGGGCAACCCAACAACCCACATGCCATTGTCTTCAACTACAGGACTCTCACCTTCTCCGGCAGGTAATTCCAAACCACTTCACCTAACAACAACACACGAGCGGACCATCAGTAGCTAGTCCACATTGGGGCCCACAACACCGCACACACAACCCCTACCAGGTATCACATGCACACGGTTTAGCCTCATCCACGTTCGTTCGCCACTACTAGCAGAATCATTATTATTTTCTCCTCCTACGGGTACTGAGATGTTTCACTTCCCCGCGTAAACCCCCACAACAGCTATGAATTCACTGAAGGGTAACCCCACATAACCAGGGCCAGGTTTCCCCATTCGGACATCCTCGGATCAACGCTTAATTGACAACTCCCCGAGGCTTAACGCAGCCTTTCACGTCCTTCATCGGCTCAGCATGCCAAGGCATCCACCATGCGCCCTTAATAACGAACACACAAACCACCCACACCAAAAAGCGCAGATGGCCACACAAGTGAACTTGACAAAAATTGATTAAAGAAAAAAGAAATCACACAAACACACACAAACAAACCACAAAAGCAATCCATCCGTGCGTGTTTAATGCTCGCGTCCACTATACAGTTCTCACACAACACCCCAACCACAACCTGCCAACATACACAGTGTCAACAAGACTCATGGTCAGGCACGAAAAAGGGGGATAATGCCCCAGACACCCAACAATGCACCAACATACAAACAACATATTTTTCGTTTAACTGTGCATGGACAACAGTGTGTCACAAAGCGCCATTCAAACACTCGGCTTGCCTCATCAGGTGTGTGTTTCACCCGGACAATTTTTCAATAATAAAAGTTGGCAGCATGACACTCGCATACTCAACCAACCAAGGGTGCAACTGCACCCGAATAATAAAAGCTCCTTAGAAAGGAGGTGATCCACCCGCACCTTCCGGTACGGGTACCTTGTTACGACTTCGTCCCAATCGCCGATCCCACCTTCGACGGCTCCCTAACAAGTTTGGGCCACCGGCTTCGGGTGTTACCAACTTTCATGACGTGACGGGCGGTGTGTACAAGGCCCGGGAACGTATTCACCGCAGCATTGCTGATCTGCGATTACTAGCGACTCCGACTTCATGGGGTCGAGTTGCAGACCCCAATCCGAACTAAGGCCGGCTTTCAGCGATTCGCTCCACCTCACAGTGTCGCTGCGCGTTGTACCGACCATTGTAGCATGTGTGAAGCCCTGGACATAAGGGGCATGATGATTTGACGTCATCCCCACCTTCCTCCGAGTTGACCCCGGCAGTCTCTCATGAGTCCCCAACCAAATGCTGGCAACATAAGACAAGGGTTGCGCTCGTTGCGGGACTTAACCCAACATCTCACGACACGAGCTGACGACAACCATGCACCACCTGTACACCAGCCACAAAGGGAAAGACTATCTCTAGCCCAATCCGGTGTATGTCAAGCCCAGGTAAGGTTCTTCGCGTTGCATCGAATTAATCCACATGCTCCGCCGCTTGTGCGGGCCCCCGTCAATTCCTTTGAGTTTTAGCCTTGCGGCCGTACTCCCCAGGCGGGGCGCTTAATGCGTTAGCTACGGCACGAAAGTCGTGAAAAGACCCTCACACCTAGCGCCCACCGTTTACGGCATGGACTACCAGGGTATCTAATCCTGTTCGCTACCCATGCTTTCGCTCCTCAGCGTCAGTAACTGCCCAGTAACCTGCCTTCGCCATCGGTGTTCCTCCTGATATCTGCGCATTTCACCGCTACACCAGGAATTCCAGTTACCCCTACAGTACTCAAGTTATGCCCGTATCGCCTGCACGCCCGGAGTTAAGCCCCGGAATTTCACAGACGACGCGACAAACCACCTACGAGCCCTTTACGCCCAGTAATTCCGGACAACGCTCGCACCCTACGTATTACCGCGGCTGCTGGCACGTAGTTAGCCGGTGCTTCTTATCTAGGTACCGTCACAAAAAGCTTCGTCCCTAGCGAAAGGAGTTTACAACCCGAAGGCCGTCATCCCCCACGCGGCGTCGCTGCATCAGGCTTGCGCCCATTGTGCAATATTCCCCACTGCTGCCTCCCGTAGGAGTCTGGGCCGTATCTCAGTCCCAATGTGGCCGTCCACCCTCTCAGGCCGGCTACCCGTCGCCGCCTTGGTAGGCCATTACCCCACCAACAAGCTGATAGGCCGCGAGCTCATCCTACACCGAAAAAACTTTCCAACCATCACACTAAAAATGGCTCCTATCCGGTATTAGACCCAGTTTCCCAGGCTTATCCCGAAGTGCAGGGCAGATCACCCACGTGTTACTCACCCGTTCGCCACTCGAGTACCCTGCAAGCAGGGCCTTTCCGTTCGACTTGCATGTGTTAAGCACGCCGCCAGCGTTCGTCCTGAGCCAGGATCAAACTCTCCACAAAAAAATTTCAGAACAACATCCGAAACAGGCCGTGAAAAGCCCGAAACCCAACAAAAGAACAAACCACCACAAACCACAAAAGCCTGTGCTGGCGTCCAAAAAATTACTACAAAGAAAAAATAAACAGTTCCCTCAACCCGACGGGGTCAAAAATAAGGAAACCAAAAAGTTGAACACAATCACATGCCAACCAATCCATCTCAATGCAGCCGAAACACCAAACAGCATTCAAAAAGGGTACGTGTTCCACATACCCAACCGGCACACACCAACCAACAAACCACCTAAAGGCCCATTGGCAGACAAACCAATCAACACACAACCATGCACACAAAAAATAAAAAGTACATTGGCACACTATTGAGTTCTCAAACATCATCCGCACACCACAAAAAAATTAACCTACCGTTAACCTCTCGTTGGCGGCTCGTACAAACCTACTCAACTCAATGAACCCTGTCAAATCCTTGAACCAAGTCCGTACAAAATTCGCAAAGAAGTAACCTCCCGGCTACCTCGCGGCGACTTCGATTAATGTAGTCCACCACAACCACACAACACAAACCTGCAGGACAGAATATAAAAATGAAAAATGACGTCCTTCCAACGAGTGGAATGGACGTCATCTACTGCTGTTTAGCTCAACTTAGCGCCAGCGAAGTTCTTCTTGCCTCGACGCAGAACGAGCCAGCTGTCATGCAGGAGGTCTTCTGCAGACGGCTCCCATTCGGCCGATTCGATGCGCTGGTTATTCACGTATGCGCCGCCTTCCTTGATGGTGCGGCGAGCAGCACCCTTGGAATCAGCCAACCCGCTGGCCACCAGTAGGTCAACAATGGTGCGCGGTTCGCCGGCGGCAATTTCCGCGACGGTGGTTTCAGCGAGCGCGCCGGCAAGGGTCTTCTCATCAAGCTCGGAGAGTTCCGCCTTACCGAATAGCGCCTGAGCGGCAAGCTCGACAGCCTTGGTTGCCTCTTCACCGTGAACCAGATCGGTCATCTCTTGCGCCAGGCGGCGCTGAGCGGCGCGCTTATAAGGCTCTTCTTCTACCGCACGCTCGTATTCGGCGATTTCCTCCTGCGTCAGGAAGGTGAACCAGCGCAGGTAGTCGATGACTACAGAGTCACCGGCATTGAGGAAGTACTGGTACCAGGAGTATGCGGAAGTCTTTTCCGGATCGAGCCAAAGCTTTCCGCCGCCAGTGGACTTGCCGAACTTCTGTCCGGAGGCGTCGGTAACCAGAGGCACCGTAAGGCCATGGACCTTGGCGCCATCGATACGACGGTTTAGGTCTACGCCAGAGACGATGTTGCCCCACTGGTCACCGCCGCCGATCTGCAATACGCAATCGCGCTCGCGCCGGAGCTGCACGAAGTCATTGGACTGCAGGAGCATGTAGGAAAACTCGGTGTAGGAAATGCCGTCGCCCTCGAGGCGCCGCTTGACGGTATCGCGATCCAGCATCGTATTAAGGGAGAAGTTCTTTCCTACGTCACGCAAAAAGTCGATGACGGACATGTTCATGGTCCAATCGGCGTTGTTGACCATGGTGGCAGCCTGCTGGCCGTCGAAATCGATGAACCGACGCAGCTGCCCCTTGATGGCTTCAAGGTTGTGGGCCAAGTCTTCCTCGCTCAGCATGGAGCGCTCGCCGACGTCGCGCGGATCACCAATAAAGCCAGTTGCGCCACCCGCCAATGCGATTGGGTGGTGTCCCGCCTTCTGAAAGCGGCGCAGCATGATAAGTGGGACCAAGTGGCCTGCATGAAGGGAGTCACCCGTGGGGTCGAACCCACAGTACAGCGCGATGGGGTTCTCACATGCCTCGCGCAGGGCCTCAAGATCGGTGGACTGGTTGATCAGTCCACGCCATTGCAGTTCATCGATGATATTCATGGGGGTCTTTCTAAAAGTCGAAGTTAAGCTGGCCATTTCTGGGCGTGGTCTACAAGCATCACGGGGATGTCATCCTCAATGGGATAGGCAATGCCCAGCCGCTCGTTGACGAGGACCTGTTTATCTTCCAGATATGTCAAAGGGCCCTTGTCTTGCGGGCAGACAAGGACCTCTAGCAACTTCGGGTCAAGACTCATGCGTCTTATCTTAGCGGGTAGAGGAAGAAGTTGGATCCCTCTACCCCACCTTCGACTTAGAGCAGGGATGGAACGTTTGCAACCAGGGAGAAGAGATCCTTCGGGTCATCCGGGTTGGCGATGATGTCGATCTCAGACTCCAAGTCGGTGCCCTTGACGGAATCGCGCAGGTAACGCAGGGCGGAGAAGTCGTTGATAGCGAATCCGACATCGTCGAAAAGCGTGATCTGCTCGTCGTCATCGCGGCCGGTGGCCTGGCCAGTGAGCACCTGGTAGAACTCGACAACCGGGAAGTCCTCCGGCTTCTGCTGGATTTCACCTTCGATGCGGGTCTGCTCTGGGAACTCTACGAAGACCTTGGACTTGTCCAGGATGGAGCTCTCCAGCTCGGTCTTGCCCGGGCAGTCACCGCCAACGGCATTGAGGTGGACGCCTGGGGCGACGTGGCGCTCAGCCAGAATCTGGTTCTGAGCCTTGTCAGCGGTACAGGTGGTGATGATGTCTGCACCCAAAACCGCCTCGTCGACGCTGGAACAAGCAGTGATATTAAAGCCCAGTGGCTCCAAGTTGCGCTTGAACTTTTCTACCGCCTCAGGGTCGATGTCATAGATGGTAATGTCCTCAATTCCCATAACGCCGCGGAAGCCAAGCGCCTGGAACTCGGACTGGGAGCCCGCACCAACCATGGCCATGCGCTTGGAATCCTTGCGTGCCAAGTGCTTTGCCACCATGGCGGAGGTAGCAGCAGTACGCAGTGCGGTAAGCAGCGTCATCTCGGCTTCGAAGGTGGGGTAACCATTGTCGACGTCGGCAAGCACGCCAAAGGCAGTAACGGTCTGGAAACCGCGAGCTGGGTTGGATGGGTGACCGTTCACGTACTTGAAGGAGTACTCCTTGCCATTGGAGGTAGGCATGAGCTCGATAACGCCGAACGGGGTGTGGGAGGCAACGCGCGGAATCTTGTCGAAGCGCTCCCACTCGCGGTAGTCGGCCTCAAGGTAGTCCACCATTCCGGTAATGATGTTTTCTACGCCTTCGCGCTGAATCCAGCGCGCCATATTCTCTACATCTACGAACTTAACAGCGTGGTTCATAAAGGTTCCTTTCTATTTCTTTGGGTGAAGGTCTGTTTGCGGTGCAGCCGGGAAGCTGGAGGTTGGCAGGTGCTTGGCCTTCCTCTCTTCCGCGATGGCGCGAATGCGGTCGCGCCATGCGTACCACATTGCCATAAAGACCGGAACGAGGAGCAGGGTCGATGCAAGTGCAAAGGTGCCGATTGGATAATCAAAGGCCATCAAGATAATGACTAGGCCAATGAAGATGAGCACTGCCCAGTCTCCGCCTTCGCCAAACGGCGAGCGGTATCCCGGTCGGGTGTAGCTTCCGCTCTTGGCCAGGCGCACAAATTTGAGGTGCGAGAGCGCAACTGCCGCCCAAGATGCCAATGTGCCCAAGGCTGCCAGGTTGAGCACGATTTCAAACGCCATCTCCGGCACCACATAGTTGAGGAAGACGCCTACCAAGCCCACCATGGCCGCCATGACGATGCCGCCGTAGGGCACGCCAGACTTGGACATGCGAGCGCCGAACTTCGGGCCGGAGCCGGAGGTGGACATGTTGTACATAATGCGGCCGGTGGAATACAGGCCGGCGTTGAGCGAGGAAATCGCAGCGGTGATAACGACAAGCTGGAAAATCGGGGCCGCCGCTCCTACGCCAAGGGACTCAAAGAAGGTCACGAATGGGGAAACATCAGCGACGTAGTCGGTGTACGGCAGCACGAGCGTGAGCAGCAGCACGGAGCCGAAGTAGAAAATCAGGATGCGCAGCAGCACGTTATTGACTGCACGCGGAATGTGCTTTTCTACATTCTTGGTCTCGCCGGAAGTGGTACCAACGAGCTCAATGCCGGCATAGGCGAAGACGACGCCCTGGACGACGATCACGGCTGGCATCAAGCCATTAGGTAACCAGCCGCCGGTGTCAGAAATGAGACTAAGGCCGGTCGGGTCGCCACTCGGGTGGCCAAAGATGAGGACGCCGATGGCTACCAACATGAAGATGATCAGCGCGACGATCTTAATCAAGGAGAACCAGTACTCCAGCTCGCCGAAGATCTTCACCGAGAGCATATTAAATACGAGGATGCCGCAGATGACCACGAGCGCAAGTAGCCACTGCGGGACGGAATCGAGCCACGAGGTGTACTGACTAAACCACTTGATGTAGATGGCGACGGCTGTGCCATCCGCCACTAGAGTCATGGCCCAGTTTCCCCAGTACAACCAGCCGGTGACGAAAGCTGTCTTCTCGCCATAAAACTCGCGGGCATAGGACACGAAGGAGCCGGAGCTGGGGCGATAGACGATGAGCTCGCCAAGTGAGCGCAAGATGATGTAGCCGAAGAAGCCACATACGAGGTACAGCACGGCGAGGAAGGGGCCTGCGTCCTGCAGGCGGCCGCCGGTGCCCAGGAGAAGGCCGGTACCGATTGCGGAACCGATGGCAATCATCTGCAGCTGGCGATTGCCCATTCCCTTTTGCAGGCCATGGTCTTCCGAAGCGTAGACCGCCTTTTCATTCTCGTGTGGCCCAGCTGGAGTGGGCGGAGAATTTACTGTCATAGGAGAGATCGTCCTTTCATTACGGTGAATGAGTCTGTTAGGTCACATTCCCTGCAAGAATACTAACGCACCACACTGTTACCCATGTCACCACTACCCCCGTTGTGTTCAACAATGCAGTTGACAGGTTGGGAATGGGGGTCAATCTCCCACCCCCGCAGCGAGATAAAAAAGAACCGCATGGCCGAAGACCATGCGGTTTCTAAAGCGCACCGAGAATTAGCGCAGCGGCTTCTGCGCCCACGAGCGAGCAGCCGCGGCACGCTGGCGGACAGTCTCGCGCTGCTCAGCCACGCGGACACCAGCGGTGCCGCCCTTGGTGGCACGAGAGGCCACTGCCCCGTCGATGGTGAGTACTTCACGGACGCTAGGCTTTAGCCGCTTGTCGACGCCCGCCAACTCCTCATCGGTGAGCTCCACTAGGTCAACTCCCCGCTCCTCAGCGATGCGCACGCAGGCGCCGGACGCTTCGTGCGCCTCGCGGAAAGGAACGCCTTGGCGAACCATCCATTCGGCCAAGTCGGTAGCCAACGTGAACCCGCGCGGGGCAAGTTCGCGCATGCGGTCCTCGTGGAAAGTCAGCGTGGACACCAGTCCGGTCATTGCCGGCAGCAGCAGGTTAAGCTGCGCCACCGAATCAACGATGGGCTCCTTATCTTCCTGCAGGTCGCGGTTATAGGCCAGCGGCTGTGCCTTCAGCGTAGACAGGAGGCCAGTGAGGTTACCGATAAGGCGTCCAGTCTTGCCGCGGGTGAGTTCCGGAACGTCCGGATTCTTCTTTTGCGGCATGATGGACGAGCCGGTCGACCATGCATCATCCAGGGTGACGTATCCGTATTCCGGCGTGCACCAGTAGATAATTTCTTCCGAAAGTCGGGACATGTCGACGGCAATCTGGGCCAGCACGAATGCGGTTTCGGAGGCGAAGTCACGAGCCGCAGTGCCATCCAAGGAGTTCTCTGCGGCGGCATCGAAGCCGAGCTCTTCCGCAATGGCTTCCGGATCCAGTTGCAAGGAGGAGCCGGCTAGAGCGCCAGAGCCGTAGGGCGATACCGCCAAGCGCTTATCCAGGTCCTGCAGTCGCTCGATATCGCGCAGAAGTGGCTGCGCATGCCCCAAAAGTTCATGCGCCAACAGAACTGGCTGTGCCGCCTGCGAATGGGTTTTGCCCGGCATGATGGCGTCCGGATGGGCAGCGGCCTGATCGGCCAAGGCATCCACCAAGTCACTCACCTGAGCCGCGGTATCGCGAATGGCATCACGTACCCACATGCGAAACAGGGTTGCGACCTGGTCATTACGGGAACGGCCGGCGCGCAGGCGACCGCCTACCTCTGGGCCTACAATCTCTATGAGCCCGCGCTCCATCGCACCGTGGACGTCCTCGTCCGTTGGTGCTGGGCGGAACTCACCGGAGGCCACCTTCTCCCCTAGCTCAGTGAGGCCGGAGAGCATGGTGTCCAAGTCGACGTCGGAAAGCAGGCCCGCTTTGTGCAGCACCTTGGCATGCGCCTTGGAGGCTAGGACGTCATATGGTGCCAGCACCCAGTCAAAGTGAGTGGATACAGAGAGGGCAAACATAGCCTCAGACGGTCCGCCGGAGAAGCGGCCGCCCCATAGGGCGCCCTCATTAGTCTTATGCGGTTCCATGTGCTCCTACTTCTGCGCGCTGGTGGGGAAACCACCGTCGCGGTCACGCTGGTTGGAGATCTGGGTGGACAGGCCGTGTAGCTGCACAAAGCCCTTAGCCGCGGTCTGGTCGAAGGTATCGCCAGTGTCATAAGTAGCCAGGTCGAAGGAATACAGCGACTGGCCGGAACGGCGTCCGGTGACCGTGGCGGTGCCGGCATGCATGCTCAGGCGGATATCGCCGGTGACGTTTTCCTGGGACTCCTCAACGAAGGCATCCAGGGAACGCTTCAGCGGCGAGTGCCAGAGGCCGTCATAGACCTCCTCGGACCAGCGGGCATCGGTCAAGCGCTTGTAGCGGGCCAACTCGCGCTCCACGGTGACATCCTCCAGCGCCTCGTGGGCCTGGATGAGGACCATAGCGCCTGGAGCCTCATAGACCTCACGGGACTTAATGCCTACCAAGCGGTCCTCCACCATATCCAGACGGCCAATGCCCTGCGCACCAGCGCGGCGGTTGACCTCTTCAATAACCTGCAGCGGGGACATCTTCTGGCCATCGACTGCCACCGGGATGCCCTTTTCAAAGGAGATGATGATTTCATCCGGGGCATTACCCAGGCCTGGGTCCTCGGTATAGGCGTAGAGATCCTTCGTTGGCGGGTTCCACAGATCCTCGAGGAATCCGGTCTCTACCGCGCGGCCCCACAGGTTCTGATCGATGGAAAATGGCGAGGAAGCGGATTGCTCAATCGGCAGGTTAATCTCTTCCGCAAAGGCGATGGCTTTATCGCGGGTCCACGCATAATCGCGTGCAGGGGCGATGATTTCGAGGGAAGGATCCTGGGCGCGGAAGGAAACCTCGAAGCGTACCTGGTCATTACCCTTGCCGGTGCAGCCGTGGGAGACGTGGGTGCCGCCGAATTCCTGGGCCGCTTTCACCAAGTGCTTGGTAATGAGGGGGCGGGAAATAGCCGATACCAGCGGGTACTGCTTCATGTACATGCCGTTTGCCTTGATGGTGGGAACACAGTATTCCTCTGCAAACTCATCCTTGGCATCGATAACGATGGACTCTACGGCACCGCAGTCAAGTGCACGCTGGCGAACCGATTCCATATCTTCGCCGCCCTGGCCCAAGTCCAGGGAAACGGCGACAACATCACCACCGGTCATTTTTGCCAGGTATGGGATGGCAACGGAAGTATCAAGGCCACCAGAGTAAGCCAAGACTACGCGTGCGGACATGGTTAATCTCCTTGTTCTATTGGAAACAATTCATCTAAGTACATAATATACGATGGTGATCTGGATTGCCACCACCACCGTCTAAATATTCCGCGTGGTAAGCGTCACCGCCAGATCTGCGCCCGTGACGCCCTCGCGCGCCAAGACGAAGATGGTGTCATCTCCGGCGATGCAACCGATGACATCGTGCAGCCCCACCCTGTCAATAAAGCTGGCAAGGTACTGGGCCGCACCGGCTGGAGTGCGCAGCATGGCTATATTGCCGGAAGAATCATGGGATACCACCAGCTCATCGAGCATGCGGCGCAGCTTTTCACGGGGGCCGCCCACTTGGTCTTCAAATTGCTCCAGTTCACCGCCGACCACGTAGTAGGAACGACCACCATCACGTTTTACCTTCTTCGCTCCCAACTCATCCAAGTCACGGGACAAAGTGGCTTGCGTGATGTCGATGCCGTCTGCGAGAAGAAGCTCGGATAGTTGCACCTGGCTGGTGACGCGATTGCGATCCAGAATCTCCAGGATCTTGGCCTGCCGAGCATTGCGGGTGGTCGGGGTGTTCATTACTTAGTTGATCTCCTTATTTATTTCGAGCAACCAGACAAGAAGCGCTTTCTGCGCATGCAGGCGGTTCTCCGCTTCATCAAAGACGCGCGACTGTGGTCCATCAATTACCTCAGCCGTGACCTCATTTCCACGGTACGCCGGCAAACAATGTAAGAATATTGCATCCTTATGCGCTTTGCTCATTATGGTCGAATCAACCTGATATGGCAGGAACGGCGTACGCCTATCGCGGCCATCATTTTCCTGCCCCATAGAGATCCACGTATCTGTAATGACAACGTCTGCGCCTTCAACTTCATTAACGTCATCAGTAATGGTGATATTGCCCCGCTTGCGCGCGCGGTCGACGAATTCCTGGCGCGGCTGGAATCCTTCGGGCGCGATAATAGAGACGTCCATGCCGGCCGTGGCGAAGCCAATCATGTAGGAGTTAGCCATATTATTATCGCCATCGCCCAAGTAGACAGCCTTTTTACCCTTGAGGTCACCCAAATTCTCGCGACAGGTCAGCAGGTCAGCCAAAATCTGGCAGGGATGCAGGTCGTCGGAAAGCGCATTGACCAGAGGAACGGTAGTAGTCTCCGCCATCTGGAGAAGGTTGTCATGGTCAAAGGTGCGCCACACGATTGCCTCCACGTACCGCGAAAGCACCGCGGCCGTGTCTTGGTAGGACTCCCCTTTGCCCATCTGAGTCGTAGAAGTATCGACGGTAATGCCCTTGCCGCCCATATTCGCTACTGCGGTTTCAAAGGAAAAGCGGGTACGCGTAGACGTTTTATCAAAGAGCACCGCCACGGTCTTTGGCCCCTCTAGTGGGCGCTCCGCAAAGGGATCCTTCTTGAGCTTTTCAGCTAGGTCCAAAATGGTTGCTTGTTCTTGTGGGCTGAGATCGTCGTCAGCCAGAAAGTGTCGCAGGCTCATGCCAGGTCCTCCATTATCGTCCGAAGTGTTGTCAGTGCTGTGTCTAGTTCGTTGTGGGAAATAACCAAGGGTGGGGTGAGGCGGAGTACATTCTCACTGGGCGCGTTGAGGATGAGCCCCTGTGCAAGTCCGCCGCGCACGGCCTGCTTAGCCACAGGTTCTGCTAAAACAACGCCGAGCATCAGTCCGCGGCCCCGTACGCGTTCTACAAGCGGCAATTTTTCAATCTCTTGCCGCAGATAGTCACCCTTATGAGTAACTTCCGCAAGAAATTCCGCATCCACGTATCCGGTGGCGCCTGCTATTGCTACTGAAATCGTCATAGGGGCGACTATAGCAATAAATACACTCGTCCGTATGTTATTCATGTAAATTGTGAATATTGCCTGGTTAATGCAGCACCAGAAATGAAAAAATGCATGAAAAAAGGGGCGGTGAGGTAAATCTCACCGCCCCTTCCTAGGGCCTAGCTATGCGCGCATCTCTGCACCCAGGCGCTGCTTAGCCAGCTCCGCTGCCGCCGTGCGGTGCTCGTTGACTTCCTCATCGGTCAAGGTGCGATCCGCTGCGCGGAACAGCAGCTGGAAGGCCAAGGACTTCTTGCCCTCACCCAACTGCTCGCCACGGAAAATGTCGAAGAGCTCGACGGACTCGATGAGTTCGCCCGCCCCCTCTTCCACGGTGGCGCGCACGCGCTCTGCTGGGACGTCTTCATCCACCACGAGCGCAATGTCCTGGTGCAACGCTGGGAAGGAGGACAGTACCGGCGCAGGGAACTTCTCTTCCAATGGCATAGCGGTAACGTCCAGCTCCATAGCGCAAGTACGCGCCGGCAAGTTCAGCGCTTCCAGAACCTGCGGGTGAAGCTCACCGGCATGGCCCAAGACCACATCAGTGCCAGCCACCTTCACGGCAGCGCAGCGGCCTGGGTGCCAGGGAAGAACGTGCGCTGCCTCCAGCTCGATATCCACACCGGCGGCGCGGGCGACCTGGCGGGCGGATTCGATGGCGTCGGCGTAGCTATATGCGCGTCCTTCGCCCCACGGGCCCTCATGCTCGATATTGCCGGTGGCCACCGTTGCAACGTGCAGCGGCTGCTCAGGAAGGGTATCCAGAAGTTCGGAAACAACCTGATCGGAAGGTCGCTGCTCCACGGAAGGCATAGGCGAGGCCTTGGCGCGCTTGAATGCCACTTGCTGCAGACCATACAGGGCGAGGTCGCTGCGGCCACGCGCAACATTGCGGCCGATGGCCTCCAGCATGTTCGGAAGCAGAGTCGTGGACAAGACGGCCTTATCTGCCTCAAGCGGATTCTGCACCTCTACGGTGCGGCGGCGAGCATCATCCTTGTCCAAGCTCCACACATCAAAGGTGTCGTTGGCCACGAACGGGGCCGGCAATACCTCTGCATAACCGGCATAGGCCAGGCCGTGGCCAATAGCGCGGCGACGCTTCTGTGCTGGGGTGAGACCGCGACCGCCGGCTGGAGTAGGCAGGACAGTGGGAATGTCCTCCAGGCCCTCAAGACGTAGTACCTCTTCGATGAGGTCAACATCCATGGAGATATCGGTGCGCCACGTAGCGGGCGTTACCTGCAGCATGTCTCCCTCATCGGCGACAGTGCAGCCGACTTCCTCGAGGCGGGAAATAACGGTCTCACGGGAGTAGTCTACGCCGGCATACTCGCTGGCCTTTGCGGTGCGCAGGGCAATGGGCTCGCGCTTGGCGACGTCCCCGATAAGCGTCCGGCCTTCCTCAATGGTGCCGCCCGCCAGCTGCTGCAAGAGCGCACAGGCGGTGTCTAGAGCGACCTCGACGACCGCTGGATCCACGCCACGCTCGAAGCGGCGGGAGGACTCGGACGACAACTTATGGCGGCGGGAGGTGCGCGCCACGGTAATCGGATCCCAGATAGCGGATTCGAAGACAACATCAGTGGTCTCCGCCGAGATTTCTGAGGTAGTACCGCCCATGACACCGGCCAGCGACTGAATGCCGTTGTCATCGCAGATAACCACATCTTCTGCAGAAAGCTCCCGCTTTACGTGATCCAAGGTCTCAAACTTCTCGCCTTCGTCGGCATTGCGGACAACGAGATTTCCTTGGATAACGTTGGCGTCAAAGGCATGCATTGGGGCGCCCAAAAGCAGCATCACGTAGTTAGTAATGTCCGTGGGCAGGTTTACGCTGCGCTGGCCGCAGAGCATGAGCTCGCGCTCTAGCCAGAACGGGGTGCGTGCCTGCGGGTCGATGCCGCTGACCTTGCGGAGGCCGAAACGCTGCGCCTTGGTCTCGGGGTTGAGAGTGACGTCGATAAGCGAGCCCTGCGCCGCTGGAACAGAAGAGGTATCAATGCCAGCAACGGACGGGTCTTCGGCAATATCGGCAAATTCTAGATCGAAAGCGGAGGCAATCTCACGGCTCAAACCACGCGCGGACAGGGCGTAGCCGCGATCCGGGGTGATGTTGACGTCAAAGTCGGTATCATGCAGCCCAATAACCGGGCGAGCATCCTCGCCTACCTTATCGGCGACGTCATCGCCCAAGACGATGATTCCGTTAGCCTGTGCGCCCAAACCGAGCTCAGCGCCGGAGCACAGCATGCCATTAGAGATGTGGTCGTAAGTCTCGCGCGCCGCAATCTTGAAGTCGCCAGGAAGCTCCGAGCCCGGAAGCGCCACAACGACATAGTCATTCAAACGGAAATTACGAGCACCGCAAATGATGCCCTGCAGCTCGCCCGTGCCATTAGCCTGGCCTACATTTACCTGGCAGTAGCGGATGGGCTTTTTGAACTGCGTAAGTTCCTCGATCTCTACCACCTGGCCGATGACCAGCGGACCGGTGCTCTCCGGAACGGCAGCGTAGCCCTCGGTTTCAAAACCGACGCGCACGAATCCGGAGTCCATATCGGCAGCGGAAACGTTCCAACCAGGGTTCTTAGCGCCCAGGATGCGGGTGACCCAGTCTTGGGAAATAAGCATTAGTGTGTCTATCCTTTCTGGGTTTTAGGCCTGTACGCCAAACGGCACGGTGAAGCGGACATCGCCTTCGACCATGTCGCGCATATCGGTCAAGCCATTGCGGAACTGCAGCGTGCGCTCGAGGCCCATGCCGAAGGCAAAGCCCGTGTATTCCTCTGGGTCAACGCCTACGGCGCGCAGCACATTGGGGTTCACCATGCCGCAGCCGCCCCACTCGATCCAACCGGCGCCGCCCTTCTTATTGGGGAACCACACATCAACCTCGGCAGAGGGCTCGGTGAACGGGAAGTAATTCACGCGCATGCGCGTCGTGGTCTCCGGACCGAACAGGACCTTGGCCAAGTGCTCCAGGGTGCCGCGCAGGTGAGCCATGGTCAGGCCCTTATCCACGGCCAAACCTTCTACCTGGTGGAAAACCGGGGTGTGGGTGGCATCCAGCTCATCGGTGCGGAATACGCGGCCGGGGCAAGCGATATACAGCGGCACATCGCGCTCCAGCATCGTGCGCACCTGTACTGGGGAGGTGTGCGTGCGTAGCACCTGCTTAGAGCCCTCGCCGGAGACGTGGAACGTATCCTGCAGGGTACGTGCTGGGTGGTCCGGCTTAAAGTTCAAAGCGTCGAAGTTAAAGTACTCTGCCTCGACCTCGGGGCCATCCGCGATTTCCCAGCCCATGCCGACGAAAATATCCGCAATGCGCTCAGACAATGCGGTAATTGGGTGAAGAGCACCAGTCTGGGTGCGAGTGGTGGGAATGGTGACGTCAACGGTCTCTGCTCGCAACTGCTCCTCGCGAGCCTTTTGCTCCAAGACATCCTTAACCTGGGCAAAGCGCTTTTCCATCTTGCCGCGGGCCATGTTGACAGCCTTGCCAGCACTCTTGCGCTGATCCTTGGGCAGCTGCCCCAATGACTGGCGAGCCTGCGGAATATAGCCGCCATCTCCTAGGTGCTCGCGGCGGGCTGCAGCCAGCTCATCGAGCGTTTCGGCTGCGTCGAAGGCTGCGATAGCCTTATCGGCCGCGGCCCCAAGAGCCTCTTCGGTCAATTCGATCTGCGGTGTATCCGACACGTACTTCGTACCTTCTTCTCGCGCGAAAACTAACGCGTGCAATCTTACTCTGTCCCGGCTAGCCCGACCGCCCCAGGGACCCCCTTTTCATTCGGGGTTCTACTTAGCTTCGCTCTTGGGCCTTTGCGGACTCATAAAGACAAATGCTGGCGGCTGTTGCCAGGTTGAGTGACTCCGCGCGGCCGCGCAGCGGAATACGCACCCGCATGTCAGCCTCTTCCAGCAATTCGCCGAGCCCATGCGCCTCGTTGCCAAAGAGCCACGCCGTTGGCTGAGACAAATCTGCCTCGGCTAGGTCTACCTCGCCATCGGCAGCCGTCGCCACGATCTGCATTCCCGACTTACGCAGCTGCCCCAAGACATCCTTAATATTGGGGTCTCGCGCTACCGGGACATGAAACAGCGAGCCAGCCGAAGCGCGCGCAACCTTGCAGCTGAGCGGGTCGACAGTCTCGCCCGCAAAAATTACTCCGTCTGCGCCCATGGCGTCGGAAGTTCTAATCAATGTACCTGCATTTCCCGGCTCCGAAGTAAGCACGGGAACGGAGACCAAACTTGGCTTGCCGTTAAGGATTTTGCCCGCGGACCACAGCACCGGCTTGCACAGCGCGAAAAGGCCGGTGGTGGTTGCGGTATCGGAAAGATGCTTAGCCGCTTTATCGGTGATGGGATGTACGTACACTCCCATGTATCCACAGGCGGTAATAATGTCACCGAAGCGTTCTGCGGCCTTTTCAGTGACGAAAACATCGACAGCAGCGCCAGTAGACACCGCGGCATCTACGGCGTTTTCTCCCTCAATCAGGAATTGCTTCGCCTTTTTCCGGTTAGCCGCACGGTGCAGCTTGGCTGCGTTAACAATGCGCGGGGTGCGTTCAGTAAAGGCAGAGTCAAAATCCAAATTCATGGCTCCTACCCTACCTACTAGTTGCCTAGCCCCAGACTCAGACCCAGCTGCGTATGCAAAACAAAAAATCCTGTTGCCCGTGTGGCAACAGGATCACAATGTTGAGTGCTACTTAGCTAGTGGCACGCCGCGGGCGTCCTTATCGTAATCTCCGGCGCCGGCAATGATCATGATGAACTCAATGAAGACCCAGATTCCGAGGATGGCCCAAAACGCGAATCCGAGCAAGAACCAGAAAGTAGCCCAGCCCAGGATATTAAGCACCAGCTGCGCTACGCCGAAGGTCGTGCGGCCGGTATAGAAGTTATGCGCGCCGAAGGAGCCCAAGAAGAAGCACAGAAGCACAGAAGCAAAGTCGCAATCCAAGACTTTTGCTGTCCCTGCGCCACATACTGCTGCTGCACCGGATAGGAACCCATATTCGGTTGTGGTGCATAGCCCTGGTTGTACTGCGGCTGGTAACCGGCCTGCTGGTTATAGGGGTTGTACTGCTGCCCCTGGTTGTTGTCATAGGACTGGCCAGAATACTCGCCATTTTCTGGTTGGTAGCTACCATTTGGGTTTGTCACAGGGAATCTGCTCCTTGGTCTCGGGGTCACTCGTGGTCTGGACTCAATGTAGCATGCGAGACCGAGCTCACTAGACAGATAGAGTGTAAAACGAACAAAGCCCGCTTCGCCCGGCACATAAGCCGGAGAAACGGGCGTTATATTCCTAGTGACTAGGCAGCCTTAGGAGCGTTGACGTCCTCAGGCAGAGCGGCCTTAGCAGCCTCGCACAGTGCGGAGAATGCCTCGAAGTCATTGACAGCAAGCTCAGCCAGGATCTTGCGGTCAACCTCGATCTCAGCCAGGCGCAGGCCGTGGATGAGGCGGTTGTAGGTGATGTCGTTCATGCGGGCAGCAGCGTTGATGCGCTGGATCCACAGCTTACGGAACTCAGACTTACGGGCGCGACGATCGCGGTAAGCATAAGTCATGGAGTGCAGCCACTGCTCCTTCGCCTTACGGTACAGGCGGGAACGCTGGCCGCGGTAGCCCTTAGCGGACTTCAAAATCGCGCGACGCTTCTTCTTTGCGTTAACTGAGCGCTTTACTCGTGCCACAGTGATACTTCCTTAATTCGAATTGTGATGGCGGATGTGGGTTGATTCGGCGCTATTATGCGCGGCCGAGCAGGCGCTTGACGCGCTTGGTGTCAGGCTGTGCGACTGCCTCGGTGCCCTTCAGGCGACGGGTACGCTTGGACGGCTTGCCCTCCAGCAGGTGGCGGCGGCCAGCCTGCTCACGGCGCAGCTTGCCGGAACCGGTCACCTTGATACGCTTTGCGGTGCCCTTGTGGGTCTTCTGCTTCATGAGTATTAAGTCCTTAAATCCTACGTGGAATCTGGTCTACTTCTTGCCCTTGCGAACCGGACCCAAGACCATGGTCATATTGCGACCATCCTGCTTGGGGCGGGACTCAACAACGCCAACTTCAGCGACGTCATCGGCCAAACGCTCCAAGAGGCGGAAACCCAGCTCCGGACGCGATTGCTCACGACCACGGAACATGATGGTCACCTTGACCTTGGATCCCTTCTCGAGGAAGCGAACTACGTTACCCTTCTTGGTCTCATAATCGTGATCATCGATCTTCGGGCGGAACTTCTGTTCCTTAACCACGGTCTGCTGCTGGTTCTTACGGGCTTCGCGAGCCTTCTGAGCCTGCTCGTACTTGAACTTGCCGTAGTCCATGATCTTGGCCACTGGGGGCTTTGCCTTCGGGGCTACCTCAACCAAGTCAAGGTCAGCCTCGTATGCAAGCTTGCGAGCATCATCGGTACGGACGATGCCCACCTGTTCACCACCGGGGCCTACCAAACGGACCTCGGGTACTCGGATACGCTCATTGATGCGAGCTTCAGCGCTGATTGTGGTTCTCCTCGATTAGGGGGTGTATGAGTAAGTAGTTCACCTACCGGGACCACAAACGAATCAAACCCGGTCTGCCAAAGACAGCCGGGAGTTCTCACAGTGCCAAGCACGAGTGCTTGGTTACCTTTACCTTTATCCTACGAACGGTGTTCGCGGCATCGGGTGGGAGAGACTCCGCTTGTGACCCACGAACCTCGACAAGGCGTCATGGGCGGTAGTGGCTTTGAGGATAGCAGCTTCTACCCTTTCCACCAAATCGCAACTCGCTTAGCTGTCCTTGCATTGAGCAGCTGGTTCAATGTTTCCCTTCTCTACCCCTTTATCAACGATGTCCACTAACTCATGGGCGAGATACTTTACCGCTGGCTCGGCTTTGGCATAGTCCTCGCCATCGGTAACCACAGATAACGCGACGCCGACGCGCTTGCCAGCAACCTCATGAACGCCAAATTGGCGGTAGGTGTACTCATTGTCGTCCTCGTCCAAGCCCCAGCCGCTCTTGGCGCGGGTTCGCTTCTCTTTCGACAGACCAATCTTCTGCCAAGCCACAATGTCTTTGAGCACCTTGTGGACGTAGTCCGCCTCCTCAATGCAGGGCAATTCAGCACCGAAGACTGCTTGGTCTTTCAATGACCACGTGGAGTAGCCGAAGGCGGTGTCATGGATATCCGCGTGCGATCCATAGTCTTCGAGCAATTCCTCGACTGCCTTATCGGCGGAGCCTTCGCGCCATTGCACCTGGGACCACAAGGAGTAGGCGGCATCGTTATCGGATTCCTTGATTGCCAGGTCGACCAAACTCTTATCCGCGCCGTCTTTCAGCGCCGCGATGGCGATAGGGACCTTTACCGTGGACCAGACGGGACCCTTGCCCTTATCGCCCACAGCAATGGTGTCATCGCCGGCCGAAATAGCGACCCCAACCTTGGCGTGGTACTTCCTTGCGGTCTTGT
This sequence comes from Corynebacterium sp. ACRPQ, assembly GCF_022347225.1. Classification (NCBI taxonomy): domain Bacteria; kingdom Bacillati; phylum Actinomycetota; class Actinomycetes; order Mycobacteriales; family Corynebacteriaceae; genus Corynebacterium; species Corynebacterium sp. ACRPQ. Next base: position 111,469 of record NZ_JAKRNF010000005.1, on the reverse strand, counting down.
CTACTGCACGGTCAAGCTGAGTGCGCACTGAGTCCGGGTCAGGTGCCGGAGAGCTAGTTGACGGCGCTGGGACGTTTTCAGTTTCAGGATCGCCGGAGCAGGCGCTCACAGTAAGCAGAGTGAGCGCTGCCAGCAGGCTAACGCCGAGGCGGTAACTATTCACAGTGTCCCTACTTCAACATGTCCTTTAGGTACCTTCCGGTATAGGAGCCTTCCACCTGCGCAACATCTTCCGGGGTGCCCTGCGCGACTACGGTGCCGCCGCCGGCGCCGCCTTCCGGCCCCATATCCACTATCCAGTCCGCAGCCTTGATGACATCGAGGTTGTGCTCAATGATGAGCACCGAATTACCCTTGTCAACGAGGCCTTGGATAACCAACATCAGCTTGCGGATGTCCTCAAAGTGCAGACCAGTGGTCGGCTCGTCCAAGATGTAGATGGTCCTACCGTTGGTGCGCTTTTGCAGTTCCGAAGCGAGCTTAACGCGTTGCGCCTCACCGCCCGACAGCGTGGTTGCGGCTTGGCCGAGGCGAACGTAGCCCAAGCCGACGTCGACAAGCGTGGCAAGGTAGCGGTGAATCGAGTTGATGGGTTCGAAGAAGTCCGCTGCCTCAGAAATCGGCATGTCGAGAACCTCAGCGATGTTCTTTCCCTTGTAGTGCACCTCCAGGGTCTCGCGGTTATAGCGAGCGCCCTCACACACCTCACACGGAACATACACGTCCGGCAGGAAGTTCATCTCGATCTTGATGGTGCCATCGCCTTGGCATGCCTCGCAGCGCCCACCCTTGACGTTGAAGGAGAAGCGGCCGGCCTTGTAGCCGCGAACCTTGGCCTCCTGGGTTTCGGCAAAAAGGTTACGGATCTTGTCAAAGACGCCCGTATAGGTAGCCGGGTTGGAGCGCGGGGTACGGCCAATCGGGCTCTGGTCTACCTGGACTAGCTTATCCAGGTGCTCCACGCCCTCGACGCGCTTGGCCCGGCCGGGGACCTGCCGGGCACGATTGAGCTTATTGGCCAAAGTCTTGGCCAAAATCTCATTGACCACGGTGGATTTACCCGAGCCGGAAACGCCGGTAATGCACGCCAGCACTCCCAGCGGGATTTCGACGTTTATGCCCTTGAGGTTATTCTCGCGTGCCCCCACGACTTTCAGGGTGCGGTCCTTGTCGATCTCGCGGCGGTGATCCGGGACGGCGAGCACCTTTTTGCCAGATAGATACTGGCCAGTCAGGGACTCCTCTACCTTTTCAATTCCCGCCGGTTCGCCTTGGTAGACCACCTCTCCACCGTACTCACCGGCGCGCGGGCCCACGTCGACAAGCCAATCGGACTCCCGAATGGTGTCTTCATCATGCTCGACCACAATGAGGGTATTGCCAATATCGCGCAAACGCTGCAGGGTCTTAATAAGGCGCTGGTTATCGCGTTGGTGCAAACCAATGGAAGGCTCATCGAGCACATAAAGTACGCCGGCCAAACCAGAACCAATCTGCGTGGCTAGGCGAATGCGCTGCGCCTCGCCGCCCGAAAGCGTGGACGCACCGCGGTCCAAGGTCAGGTAATTCAGACCGACGTCCAGAAGGAAGCGCAACCGAGCCTGGGTTTCCTTGAGTACCGCACCGGCAATGATTTCCTCGCGGTGGCCCAGAACCAAAGAGTCCAGGAATTCAGAGGCATCTTCAATCGAAAGCGCACACAGCCCCGCAATGGACTGCTCACCGTGAGTAGTAGAAGCCAAGCGGACAGCCAAGATCTCCGGCTTCAAGCGCGTGCCTTTACAGGTGCTGCACGGCACGCGGCGGGTGTACTGCAGCAGGCGGTCCTTTTGGGACTGAGAATCGGTCGTTTCCAGCTTGCGGTGAATGAAACCGGTGGCACCCTCAAACGGCGCGGTCCAATTGCGTTGGCGCCCATAGCGGTTCTTGTAGCGAACCTGCACCTCCTCGTCCGTACCATAGATGAGCGCGTGGCGCTGCTCCTTAGTCAATTCGCTCACTGGCGTCTTAGGGTCAAAGCCCATTGCCTTACCCAGACCCTCCACTAGCTTGACAAAGTAACGGGAGTTGGGAGAAGAGTGCCACGGCTGGATCGCGTCAACCGCCGGGGCATCTGGGTCCGGAATAAGCAAGTCAACATCGACTTCCAGCTTCGTACCCAAACCATCACACACCGGGCAAGAACCAAACGGAGCATTGAAGGAAAAGGCCCGGGGCTCATACTCTTCAATGGTCAGCGTGTGACCATTAGGACAGGCGGCCTTCTCCGAGTACGTGTGGGTGAGCTCTTCCTTATCCACGAACTCTATGGTGACCAGTCCATCCGCCAAGCGCAGGGCCGTTTCCACCGAATCCGTTAAGCGTTGTTTCTGCGAGGCCTTTACCTGCAGGCGGTCAACCACTACCTCAATATTGTGCTTGATCTGCTTCTTGAGCTTGGGAGGATCGCTGAGCTGATGGGTCTCTCCATCCACTCGCACGCGGGAGTAACCCTGCGCCGAAAGATCCTGAAAAAGATCCACAAACTCGCCCTTGCGCTTACGAACTACCGGTGCAAGCACCTGGAACTTCAGCTTTTCTTCCAGATCCAGCACCGCATCCACAATCTGCTGCGGCGTTTGGCGCTCAATCACCGCATCACACTTTGGGCAGTGCGGCGTACCAGCACGGGAAAATAGCAAGCGCAGGTAGTCGTAGATCTCCGTAATCGTGCCCACCGTAGAGCGTGGATTATGGTTGGTGGATTTTTGATCAATGGACACTGCGGGTGACAGGCCATCAATAAATTCCACGTTGGGCTTGTCCATCTGCCCTAAGAACATGCGGGCATAAGAACTCAAGGATTCCACGTAGCGGCGCTGGCCTTCAGCGAAGATGGTGTCAAAGGCCAGCGAAGATTTACCGGAGCCGGATAGGCCGGTAAAAACAACCATTTTATCGCGGGGGATATCGATATCCACGCCCTTGAGGTTGTGCTCGCGGGCACCGCGCACCACCAAACGATCAGCCACTGTGCTCAGACCTCCAGTACTAGGGATTGCAATCTTCCCTCGAATGTACCCGTAGGCTAGGACACATGACTAACGAGCTTCAGCTACATCAAATCTCCGTCTCCGAGATGGACAATAACTGCTACCTCCTACAGGCGGGCGAAGAGGGCTTGCTTGTCGACGCCGCCGATGACGCCCCCGCAATCCTCGACATGGCCCGCAAGGCCGGAGTGAAAATCACCGCGGTGCTTACTACCCACCGCCACTGGGACCACGTGCGCGCACTCGAGGAGATTTTGTCCGAAACTGGCGCTACTCACTACGCCTCTTTCCTCGATTCCCCCGCCATCCCAGCTGAGGTAGACGTAGAGCTGCGCGAGGGCGATTCCATCGAGTTCGCGGGCCTTCAGCTCCCCATCATTATCTTGCGCGGCCACACCCCAGGCGGGGCGGCACTTGTTGCAAGCATCGATGGCGTCACCAACCTCTTCGTAGGCGATTCCCTCTTCCCCGGCGGCTTGGGCAAGACCACCTCTGAGGGCGACTTCGTACGCCTATATAAGGACGTCACCGCGCGCATCTTTGATGAGTTCCCCGACAATACGATCGTGCGCCCGGGACACGGCAAGTCCACGACCTTGGGCGAGGAGCGCCCCAAGCTTGGTGACTGGTGGGAACGCCGCTGGTGATCCAACGGCGAATTTCCGCGTACAATGGTCTAGCACACGATAGGTCTAGAACAACGAGCTAAGGAGCTTTAAGGACTATGATTCGCAAGCTTGCCCGCCCCATGCTGGCATCCGTATTTGTATGGGAAGGCGTAGACAACCTGCGCAACGCGTCCGAGCACGTGAAGGAAACCGAGGGTTTCCTCAAGACCGTGCGCAAGGCCGTTCCTTCTGAGTACCAGGGCTACATCCCCAATGACCCAGAACTAGTTACCCGCGCCATTGGCGGCGCGAAGGTAGGCGCCAGCTCCACCTTGGCTCTGGGCAAGGCACCGCGCACTTCCGCTGCGGTTCTGGCCGCCGCTACCCTGCCTAACCTGATTGGCAAGAACAACTTCTGGGCAGCAGACAACAAGGAAGACAAGGAATCCCGCCGCAACGGTTTCGTTACCAACACCGCTTTGCTCGGCGCCCTGTTTATCGCTACCCAGGACACCGAGGGCAAGCCTTCCCTGCGTTGGCGCGCACAGAAGGCCGGCAAGCGCACGAATGAGAAGATTCAGCAGGCACTGCCTACCAAGTCTGAATCCGAGCAGAAGCGCGAAGAGCTCTCTGCCCGTGCTAACGAGCTGTCTTCCAAGGCCGGCGACTGGATCAATGAGACCTCTGCCAAGGCACAGGCTTATGTAGACGACAACAAGGATGACTGGCAGTCCACCGGCCGCGGTCTGCTGGATACTGCAAAGTCCTATGTTGACGATGCCAAGACCTACGTAGAGGACAACAAGGACGATTGGCAGGAGTCTGGCCGCGGCTTGCTGGGCAACGCCAAGTCCTTCATCGAGGACTCGGTCGACAACGCCAAGACGTACGTTGAAGACAATAAGGGTGACTGGCTCGAGACCGCACAGGCTAATCGCGACATCGCCCGTACCCGTGCTGTGAAGGCAGCTACCAAGGCTCAGGCACGCGCCGACAAGGCCGTCGCCAAGCTGGATGGCGCCAAGTCCAAGCGCGCAAACAAGAAGGCCTCCAAGCACGCTGACAAGCTACAGCAGGAGGCAAATAAGAAGATTGAGGCAGCTATCAAGAAGCTGGAAAAGCGCTCTAAGTAGCCACATCTTCCTCGGCCGAGTATCTCGGCGATGACTCAACGGCCCAGCCTTATGCTGGGCCGTTGTTCTTTGTCACAGCAGGGTCTAAACTCATCTCTCCCCCTCGCCGGACAGCGTGCCCGGCACCTTCCACCCCATCAACGTCCAATCACCAAGGAGTCACGTGAACTCAGCATCCCAAAAGCACGCGGCGGCCGCAGGTTCCTCGGAGCGCGAAGCCATCGCTACGGAGCAAGATTATGTGGACGGCCTTTTCTCCCGCCTCGACGATGAGGTGGCTGCTGCAAATGAACGGCTCAATGAGGTGCAGGCGGACGTAGATCCCTCCACCCCGGACGCGGATGCCTTGGTACGCCGCGAAACGGAATACCACGGGCTCCAAGCCAAGCTGGATCGTCTCAATGTGGCACAGATGGGTTTGGTCTTTGGCCGCATCGACATCGATGCCCCAGGTGACAATCCCACCCCGGAAGGCCTAGACCGCCGCTACATCGGCCGCATGGGGCTCGATGCGCGTGAAGAGGACTATCGCACGCTACTGCTTGACTGGCGTGCCCCCATGGCACGGCCCTTCTATCTCGCTACTACCGCCCAGCCAGAAGGCGTGCACACCCGCCGCCAAATCCGCACCAAGGGGCGCACCGTCACTGGCATTCATGATGAAGTCCTTGCTGGCCCCGGCGTGCGTGAAGAAGAGGCCGGCGTAGCGAGCGAATCCGCTCTCTATCACGCCATGCAGCGAGCCCGCACGGGCCACATGGCTTCCATTGTGGAGACCATTCAGCGGGAGCAGGACGAGATTATCCGCGATAACACCCGCGGGGTGATGGTAGTAGAAGGCGGCCCCGGCACCGGTAAGACCGCAGTTGCGCTGCACCGCGTTGCCTATCTGCTCTATACCCACCGCGAGCTACTTTCTGCCACCGGCGTACTTATCGTCGGCCCCAATAGCAGCTTCTTGGACTATATTTCGCGCGTGCTCCCAGAACTGGGCGAGACCGGCGTGGTGCTCTCCACCATCGGCGGGCTCTTTCCTGGAATTGAGCCGGACCACGAAGAAGACCTCGTGGCTCGGGAAATCAAGGGCAGCGACGCCATGGTGGAAATCCTCTCCACTGCGGTCAAGGACTACCAGTTGCTTCCCGACGCCCCTCGCGAGCTGACCGTCGACGGCCTTACCTTAAGCGTCACACCACACATGGTGAAAAGCGCCCGCACACGTGCACGGCGCTCGCGCAAGCCGCACAATGAGGCGCGTGGTGCCTTCATCGAGCACCTCGTAGAGGACCTTGCCCAGCAAATGGCAGAAAAGGTCGGTGCCGATCCGCTTGGCGGAAAGAATCTCCTGTCGCGCGCCGATATCGATCAATTCCACGATGACCTTGCTGAGGACGCGGCCGTTACTGCCTTGATCGATGAGTTTTGGCCCGAACTACACCCCACCGATGTACTTGCTGCTCTAGTCTCCTCGCGCGAGCGCATCGCTTCTGCCGCGCACGGATATGACGAGGAAACCCAAGAAGCGCTCTACCGTGCAGAGGGGCGAGCATGGACGGATTCGGATGCGGCCTTGCTAGACGAGCTTGCCGTCCTCATCGGCCTACCCAACCCTGAAGAAAAGAAGGCAGCCGATGACGCCGCGTGGCGCGAGCAAGTGGCGGATGCGGAAGACGCATTGGATATCTTGTCTTCCTCCGAGTCCACAGATAACGACGATGACATGTTTGAAGCAGAAATCCTCTCTGCCCACGATGTCATCGACGCCGAAACCTTGGCGCACCGCCAGGAGGTACGCGATAAGCGCACCACTGCCCAACGCGCCCGCGAAGATCATACGTGGGCTTATGGTCACATCATCGTGGACGAAGCCCAGGAATTAACACCTATGGAGTGGCGAATGCTCTTCCGCCGCTGCCCTTCGCGGTGGATGACTTTGGTGGGTGATACCTCCCAGACTGGTTCCCCGGCAGGTGTTGATGACTGGGGCGAGGCCCTCGAGCCCTTCGTGGCTCAACGCTTCCGTCACCACTTCTTAACCGTCAACTATCGCACCCCGCAGCCCATTACGGAATTGGCCAATGGACTTTTGGAAATGATTAACCCTGACGCCATTCCGGCGACAGCCATCCGTGATGGGGTACAGGTGCGCCGGCTTGAGCAGGGCACCTACACCCCTGGAGTACACAGCGAAGAGGACGGCAGGCTCACAGCGGTTATTGACGCCGCCACGGCGGAGCGCTACAAGGGCCTCGAGTTTGACCACGTGGTCGTGCTCGATCCGCAGCGCATCGTGGATGCCTCCCCACAGGGATTGCAAAACCTCTATGTCTGCATCACTCGTGCTACTCAATCCCTCACGCTCGTTGGTGACTGCGGCGAAGTTCTTTAGGCTCCCGTAAGCTTTATGCCATGGCCTTATCTGACATCATGCGCAAAGCTGAAAGCTCACTTAACTCCATTACTTTGAAGCGCTCCAAACGGCGTGGATGGCAGCCCCTGATTGTGGGATATACAGGTTATGGCACCACCGATCAGGTGAGAATCTTCGGCCGCGTACTGATGCATGATCCTGATGAAGGCAAGAGGGATACGTGGGGTGAGCGCGGCTACCAGCAGTTTCTTACCATTCAAGTAGGACACCATGACGTTTCGGTGACTATTGGGGAAAAGACTGTCACCGGCACCACTGACCGCAACGGATACATTGACTTACTAATCCATGACCACGGATTAGAGCCCGGATGGCATACGGCAACAATCGAGGCCGCAAACGCGAATGCCGTGGAGGTCCAACTACTTATCGTTGATCCGGCGGCCAAGATCGGCATCGTTAGCGATATCGATGACACGGTGCTTGTCACGTGGCTGCCGCGCGCACTCACCGCGGCGTGGAATTCCTGGGCTAAGCGCCCTAGCAAGCGACAGCCGGTTCCCGGAATGGCCGAATTCTATGCTCAGCTACAGCAGCGCTTCCCCCAAGCCCCAGTGTTTTATCTTTCTACGGGCGCTTGGAATACCTTTGGCTCGCTCAAAAAATTCCTGTCTCACCATGGTTTCCCCACGGGTCCCATGCTGCTGACGGACTGGGGCCCAACGGAAACGGGACTTTTCCGCAGCGGTCAGGAGCACAAGCGTGTTCAGCTGCGCAATCTGCTCATTGCTTACCCGGATATGCAATGGATTCTCATTGGCGATGACGGACAGCATGATCCGCTCACCTACGGCGATGTGGCCAATGAGCATCCGGACCGGATCCACTCTGTGCTCATCCGCAATCTGAGCCCGCAAGAGCAGTTGCTCTCCCACGGCTCCCTGAGCCCTTTGGCTGATGCCAATGAGGAGGGCCACTTCTCTATCCCTTTGATTCAGGGCGCGAACGGCGACGCCATTGCCGCCGCATTCGACGCTGCACACCCTGCGGAGTAAGCTGCGCTTAACGACGAAACCCGCCTTGGCCTTCCAATAAGACCAAGGCGGGTTTTAATCACCGCAGTTAGCTGACGGTGTGAACGATCATTACATCGCAGTCAGACTGGCGAGCAACGTCTGCCGGCACGGAGCCCAGCAGGCGACCGGTCAGGGAGTTGATGCCGCGGTTGCCCACGATAAGCAGGTCAGCATCGTTATCGTTGACGATGGACATCAGGGCCTGCACTGGGGTGCCCGGGCGAACAGCGGTTTCTACCTTGGAAGCGCCGAACTTCTCAGCGTGTGCCTTAGCATCCTTGAGGTTTGCCTCCGCCTTCTCATCGCCCAAAATGGTTACGGAATCCTGGCGCAGGGTCTTGGAAGCCTGCTCCTGGTTTTCGTAGTAAGCACAACCGATAATCAGATTGGAATCGAATGCGGCAGCAATCTTAGCAGCTCGCTCTACAGCGAGGAGAGAAGACTTAGAACCGTCAGTACCGACAACGATCGTGTTGTAGTCGCTCATGATGACCTTTCTTTGTGGGTGTGTACCCGGAGTGTTTATTTAGCCTACAGAGGCATTACTGCCAGTGTAACAACGAAAAATGATTAACGTTTCTCGCTGGTATTAACTACGACGACGTCTACCTTTGACTTGTGGGTCAGTTCCGTTGGGACAGAACCGAAGACTCGACCACGAACGGAATTCACGCCGCGGTTTCCCACCACGAACAGGTCCACGTCATAGTCCTGGCCTACTTCCAACAAGGCTTTTACTGGGTCTCCAGATTTCCCTACGATTTCAATGTGTTCCGCACCCTCCGACTCGGCGATACGGGTGGCATTGGTCAGGTAGGTACCGGCCATGTCCTCACTTACAACGGGCAGACCGGCTTCGTCGCCCCTCGGAGCACCAAGCATGGATCCAGCGTGGTTATAAAAAGCTGAGATAATAATCAGCTTGGCGTCGTACGCCCGTGCCATGGACGCCGCAGCGCGGACCGCGCGCAGGGAGGTTTCAGAGCCATCGGTGCCGACGGCAATGTTTTTATAGGTAAGCATTATTCTCCTTGCAGTTGAACTACTTCACAGTGACAACTAAACGGCGCTTCTGGCACTTATCCAGTATAACTAGCGCAGCCCTTTAGAAAAGTACCCGCGGAGCCAATCATCACTTTCAGGGGGAGAAAACTAAATTCCCGCTTCCTTCAATCCACGCAATTCCTTCTTTAGATCAGCAATCTCATCGCGCAGGCGTCCAGCCAATTCGAATTTGAGCTCGCGCGCGGCGGCCCCCATTTGGGCCGAGAGGTCGTCGATAAGCGCCTGCACCTCATCGGTAGCCATGCTGGAAATGTCTCGCTTCTCCACCACTGCAGAGGGGTCGGAGTTGGTCTCCTCTTCCCCGCCGTCTTCATAGACCTGGTCAAGGATATCGGCAATCTTCTTCCGCAAAGGCTGCGGGTCAATGCCATGTTCCTTGTTATAGGCTATCTGCTTTTCGCGGCGTCGCTCCGTCTCCTCGATTGCCTCTTGCATGGAATCGGTGATTTTATCGGCATACATAATCACCTCGCCAGAGACGTTACGGGCAGCACGGCCAATGGTCTGGATGAGCGAGGTGGTAGAGCGCAAGAAACCTTCCTTGTCCGCATCCAAGATGGCAACGAGCGATACCTCGGGGAGGTCAAGGCCCTCACGCAGAAGGTTAATGCCCACCAGCACATCAAACTCGCCTAGGCGCAATTGCCGCAAGAGCTCGACGCGCTGCAAGGTATCGATATCCGAGTGCAAGTAGCGCACCTTAATCCCCTGCTCCAGCAGGTAATCGGTGAGGTCTTCTGCCATGCGCTTAGTCAGCGTAGTCACCAGTACACGCTCTTGCTGCGAAATGCGGGTGCGTACCTCATCAATAAGGTCATCAATCTGGCCCTTAGTGGGTTTGACGTTAACCTTCGGATCCACCAGACCAGTCGGGCGAATCACCTGCTCCACGTACTCACCGTCCGAGGACGTAAGTTCAAAGTCACCTGGGGTGGCAGACATATAGACGGTTTGTCCCACACGCTGTTCAAACTCATCAAAGGTCAGCGGGCGGTTATCCACTGCGGAGGGCAGCCGGAAACCGAACTCCACCAGGTTGCGCTTGCGGGACATATCTCCCTCGAACATGCCGCCGATCTGTGGGACCGTGACGTGGGACTCGTCAATGATGGTGAGAAAATCCTCGGGGAAGTAATCCAGCAGCGTTGCCGGTGCGGAGCCGGCCGGACGGCCATCGACGTGGCGGGAGTAGTTCTCGATGCCGGAGCAAAAACCTACCTGCTCGATCATTTCTAGATCGTATTCGGTGCGCATGCGAAGTCGTTGTGCCTCAAGCAGTTTGCCGCGGTTTTCTAGGTCTTCGAGGCGCTCGGCCAATTCCTCTTTGATGGCGGCTACGGCCTTTTCCATGCGTTCGGGTCCTGCCACGTAGTGGGTCGCGGGGAAGATACGCACCTCGTCTACTTCCTCGATGACATCGCCAGTGACGGGGTGAATGTAGTAGAGAGAATCAATATCATCACCGAAGAATTCAATGCGCACTGCGCGTTCCTCATAAGCCGGAATGATATCGACCGTGTCGCCCTTGGCACGGAATGTACCGCGGGTAAATCCCACGTCGTTGCGTTCGTATTGGATATCCACCAACAAACGCAGGAATCGGTCTCGGTCCAACTCCTCGTCCACGGAAATAATGACTGAGCGATCCAAATAGGACTGCGGGGTACCCAAGCCATAAATGCACGACACGGAGGACACAACCACCACGTCTCGGCGGGACAGCAGGGCCGAAGTAGCCGAGTGGCGCAGGCGCTCTACGTCCTCGTTGATGGACGAGTCCTTTTCAATATAGGTATCCGTCTGCGCAATATAAGCCTCTGGCTGGTAGTAGTCATAATAAGAAACGAAGTACTCCACCGCGTTATGCGGCAAGAGTTGACGTAGCTCGTTCGCTAGCTGCGCTGCCAGAGTCTTATTTGGTGCCATTACCAGCGTGGGCCGTTGCTGTTTTTCGATCAACCACGCAGCGGTGGCGGACTTACCTGTACCGGTAGCACCCATGAGTACGACATCGCGCTCGTCGCGGTTGAGGCGTTCATTGAGCTCTGCAATAGCAGCGGGCTGGTCGCCGGCCGGCTCGTATTCAGAGACAACCTGAAACTCACCTGGGGTGCGCTCGACCTCGCTGACGACGCGGTGCTCGGAATTTGGAATAAGAGGATGTTCAGCAGCAAAAGCCATGCCCACTACTCTACTGCTTATATGGCGCGGCTAGCTATGTTCACGGCAAGGAGTCCTGCGCGGTGCGCAGCCACTCTTCCAGCTCGCCGGTGGTCTCCCACAGCGCATAAACAGAAGACGTCTCTGGTCGCATCGCACTATTAATGCGGCGGCGCAGCCACGCTTTAGACTGCGGCGTATACAGGGGCGCAAGAGCCTCGCGGTGGATTCCTTCCGGCAGCGCATCAGCTTTCAGCTTCAACAAGGCGCCCAGTGCGATCATGGTTTCTGCGTCATCGGAGTCCATGGGCTCTTCGGCACATGACTTCTGAAAGGCTTTGAGATCGAAAGAGCCATCACGCAAGCTAGCGAGCAGTTCTCGCGCTGCGTGATTATCAAAAGGCCCAGTATCCCACGTTCCCACGGCGAGTAGCTTAAGACGCGAAAGTTAACGCAACTTCGAAACTGCGTAAACTCTAACCACCCAACGGTTAAAGTTTGGGTGACCCCGCGTCTATGACTCCGCTTCTATACGGTTCATGACCTCGGCCGCTCGCGCACGCAGCTGCTCCAGCGTGCCGTTGTTGTCAATGACGTGCGTGGCCGCGGCTAGTCTTACCTCATCCGTTACCTGCGCTGCTATGCGACGTCGCGCATCGTCCTCTTCCAGCCCGCGTGAAGTTACGAGGCGACGGACGCGCTCTTCGACGGCCACGTCGACCACGATGACGTAGTCCATGTCTTTGTCTAAACCGTTATCCACCAATAGCGGCATATCGTAAACGGCAAAGTCATAGCCTTCTTCACGTGCCTCCTCGAATTGGCGCTGCGTTTCCGCTTGGATGCGTGGATGGGTAATGGAGTTCAACAACTCGGTATGTTCCTTATCCACAAAGGCTCGCCGAGCTAATTCTTTGCGGTTGAGGCTGCCGTCCGCCAAGAGGATATCTTCTCCGAATGCTGCCGCCAGCTCCGCTAACGCAGGCCGCCCGGGCGTGACGACGTCGCGCGCAATGCCATCGGCGTCTACCACGCGCCACCCTCGTTCACGGCAGAGCGTTGCAACTGTTGACTTGCCACTGCCAATTCCGCCTGTAAGGCCAATGAGTTTCATGGCAGCCACCCTACGCGAAAAGGAACCCCGCCATACGCGTTGGTGCGGGGTTCCTCTGTCGCTATAGGTGTCAGCGTTTCTTTATTCCGCTGCTTCCTCCGGCTTCGGAGGAATGCGGAGCAACTCATCATTCGGAGTGACCTGGCCGGCTTCGCCGGAGACCGCGCCAAACTTGGTGGCGTTGGTAACTACGACCGGAGTAATCAAGTTATAGCCCTTGGAACGGATGAATTCCGGGTCAAAGCTAATCAACTTATCGCCCGCGGAAATGCGTTGCTTCTTTTCCACGTGCACGTCGAAGCCTTCGCCGCCCAGTTCCACGGTATCGAGGCCTACGTGGATGAGCAGTTGCACGCCGTTGTCGAGGCTTAGGCCTACCGCATGGCCGGACTTTTGAACGGTGAGCACCTTGCCGTCGGCAGGCGCATAGACGGTAGTGCCAGTTGGCTGGACTGCCATGCCAGGCCCTAGCTTTGCCCCAGCAAAGATAGGATCTGGGACTTCCGAAAGGTCAACTGCCTCGCCCTCCAGAGGGGAATCCAACACGATGTCCTCCTTGCCAGCCTGCTTGGCGGCAACACCAGTAGCAGCAGTGCCCGCAGCGCTGGCAGCAACGGCGCCACCCGCATTCGAGGACTCTCCCTTGTCGGCCTTGGTGGACTTAAACTCCGAACGAGCAGCTACGTCATCCACAGATTCGCCCTGTTCGCGGGCGATGCGCTCCAAGTCTGCCTGCTTTTCTTCTGCTGTGCGGTAGCCGAAGAACAGGGTCAGGAAGAAAGAGGTAAGGAATGCAGCCGTGATACCAAGTACGTAGCCCAGCTGCGGCGTCATAGCGCCAGTGGTCAACGCAGAAGTAAAGACGAAGGCCTCAGCGCGGACATCGAAGATACCGATGATTGCGCCGCCTACCGCACAACCTGGCAGCAACCGGTAGTAGCTGCGGCGGAAGCGCAACAAGATGCCATAGAGGGAAGGCTCAGACACGCCACCGAGGATGCCCGCTGCGAAGGCACCGATAGAAACCTGGCGCATGGCATTGTTCTTTTCCCTAAAGGAGATAACCATGACTGCGCCAACAACGCCGAAGCAGGCGAAGTTCCATGCGCCCATCGGGCCTTGGATGAAGTCGTAGCCGTAAGTTGCGATGTTCTGAATCATGATGACATTCAGCGGCCAGTGCAGGCCCATCGGAACGAGGAATGGGTACAGCAGCGGAATGACAATAGCCAGGATGAAAGGCGAGAAATCATTGATTTGGTACAGGACCCAGGAAATGCCATTGCCTACACCAATGCCGAACGGGCCGAGCAGGAAGGCCGTTGCCGGAATCATAATGAGCAAGGAGAAGAACGGCACGAAGACCATATGAACTGCACTCGGGATGATCTTCTTTAGTCCCTTTTCCACCCAGTACAGGCCGATTGCGGCCAAAATGGGCGGAAATACCTGGGAGCCGTAGGAATTGATGACCAGCGGCAGGCCAAATACGTTGACGGTATCGCCTTGCTCACCCAGCGACATAAATTCGGGGGTCAAAAGTGCCGCGGGAATAGCTGCGGAGACCCACATATTCGCGCCCAGCTTTTGGGCCGCGGTCGCACCGACCATTACGGGCAAGAAATAGAAGACCGACTGGAACATGGCATGAGCCAGGCGGAAGCCTTCTGGTTGCTCCTCCAGCGGTGCGCGGAAATCCTGGATGTGTGCCGTGTCCGCCAGAATGAGAAGCATGATGATGAGCGAGGCGCCCAGCAAAGCCCATAGGACGGGGCGGAAGGTATCGGAAAGGAACTCGAAGCAGTAATCTACCCAGTCATACTTACCGCGAACACCGTCATACTCCTTCTTGGAGGACGCCTCCTTGTCACCAGAAGCATGCACACCGGGTTGCTTGATGATCTCGTTGTAGTAGTCAGCAACGCCGCCGCCCATGACTACCTGGTAGCCGTGAGCACCCTGGGGCACGGTACCAAGCACCGCTGGGTCGCTATCGAGCTTTTCTTGGTCAACTTTCCCCGCATCGGCAAGTTGGAAGCGCAGGCGCGTCGCGCAGTGCGTCAGCGACGTGATGTTGTCGGCACCGCCGATACTTTCAACGATGTGGGTGGAAGTGTCCTTAATAGATGCCACTTCTTACTCCTCAGTTCAAATACCACTTATAACCAGTACTGCACTGGCTATAACGTCAGGTTTGAGTATAAGAGGATTCCCACATGAACAAAAGCCCGTTTTGTTGGCCTTCCAGGGACTTTTTCTACCTGGGAGTGCTTCACCGCTGGTCAACCACCTAGAGGCAACGATCATCCGGGCAAACGATTGCACAAACTGTCTAAAAGATCACAAAAGCCGCGCCCACCCCATCTAGGTGATGAAGTGGGCGCGGCCGTGAGCCAAGCCCTAAGGCTTAGCGGAAACTAAGCGGAAGCTTTAGTTGCCAGCGAGCTTGTCGCGCAGTGCAGCGAGCTGCTCGTCGGAAGCCAGGGAGCCGCCAACCTCTGCCTGAGTCTCGGATGCCGGAGCTGCATCGGAGGAATCAGAGGAGTAGTTGGAGGACTCTGCAGACTCAGCAGCCTCAGCGGCTGCGGCGCGGTTGCGCTCGATCTGAGCGGTGTGCAGGTTGAAGCGACGCTCGGACTCTGCGTAGCGTGCCTCCCAAGCCTGACGCTGCTCGTCGAAGCCTTCCTTCCACTCGTTGGTCTCAGGGTCGAAGCCCTCAGGGAAGACGTAGTTGCCCTGCTCGTCGTAGGAGTCAGCCATGCCGTACTTGGACGGATCGAACTCTTCGGTGTAGTCCTCGTCTGCCTGCTTAACGGACAGGGAGATACGACGACGCTCGAGATCGATGTCGATGACCTTGACCATAACTTCCTGGCCAACGGTGACAACCTGGTCCGGAACCTCGACGTGGCGCTGAGCCAGCTCGGAGATGTGAACCAGGCCCTCGATGCCCTCCTCGACGCGGACGAAGGCGCCGAACGGAACGAGCTTGGTGACCTTGCCCGGAACGATCTGGCCCACAGCGTGGGTGCGGGCGAATACGCGCCACGGATCTTCCTGGGTAGCCTTCAGGGACAGGGAAACGCGCTCGCGGTCCAGATCAACGTCCAGAACCTCAACGGTTACCTCGTCGCCAACGGTGACAACCTCAGATGGGTGGTCGATGTGCTTCCAGGACAGCTCGGAAACGTGAACCAGGCCGTCGACACCGCCGAGATCGACGAAGGCGCCGAAGTTGACGATGGAGGAAACAACGCCCTTGCGGACCTGGCCCTTCTGCAGCTGGTGCAGGAACTCGGAGCGAACCTCGGACTGGGTCTGCTCCAGGTACGCACGGCGGGACAGAACAACGTTGTTGCGCTGCTTGTCCAGCTCGATGATCTTTGCTTCCAGCTCCTGGCCGATGTACGGCTCCAAGTCACGGACGCGACGCATCTCAACGAGGGATGCAGGCAGGAAGCCACGCAGGCCGATATCCAGGATGAGGCCGCCCTTGACAACCTCGATAACGGTACCGGTAACAGGCTCTTCCTTGGCCTGCAGCTCCTCGATGGCGCCCCATGCGCGCTCGTACTGTGCACGCTTCTTGGACAGGATCAGGCGACCTTCCTTGTCCTCCTTGGTGAGAACAAGTGCGTCAACCTCATCGCCGACCTCAACAACCTCGTCCGGGTTGACGTCGTGCTTGATGGACAGCTCGCGGGAAGGGATAACGCCTTCGGTCTTGTATCCGATGTCCAGCAGTACCTCGTCGTGGTCAACCTTGACGACGGTACCCTCGACAATGTCACCATCGTTGAAGTACTTGATGGTGGCGTCTACAGCTGCGAGGAAGTCCTCTGCGGTTCCGATATCGTTAATCGCAACCTGCGGGGTGTTAGAAGATGGCATATTGAAAAAATGCTCCGAATAAATGTAGGAAATCGAAATTGGACAACTGCGCGTCTCTCGAAAAAAGCTTGCTAAGCTGCGCAAATGCAGCTAAAAAGAGGAATATTCGATCCCGCCTCGTGATTGCTTAAAGCCTTCCTACAGGGACTTAGAACAACCCGTGGCATAGACACGCCCGTCCAACACTACATCTGTCCAGCTAAAAGGGCAAATACACGGACCAACTATTTCGCAAAGGAATTTCTCCCACCGTGACTTCCCCCTCGCACGCAAACCAGGCCTACTGGGATAGCGACGCCGCCAATTACCACGCCGAGCACCCCGACTACCTTTCTTCCTTTTACTGGTGCCCAGAAATGCTCCACGAAGACCAAGCACACTTGCTAGGCGACGTCTCGGCTTCCTCCGTACTCGAAATTGGCTGCGGCTCCGCCCCGTGTACCGAATGGCTCCAGACACGCGCGCACTTCGCCACCGGCTTCGATATCTCCCGCGGCATGCTCAACCACGCTGGACCCGGGCTCCCCTTAACCCAGGCCGATGCACTCTCACTGCCCTACGCGACGGGCTCTTTCGACGCAGCCTTCTCGGCGTTCGGCGCCTTCCCTTTTCTTGCCAACCTTGATTTAGCCCTAAGTGAAGTCTCCCGTGTCCTCAAACCTGGCGGTAGGTTCGTCCTCTCGGCCAACCACCCCATGCGCTGGATATTCCCTGATGATCCCACCGATCTGACGGCCGATATCAGCTATTTCGATCGCGCTTATCTGGAGCAAGACCGCGATGGCAACCTGACCTATGCGGAATTTCATCGCACTATCGCGGATTGGTTTCAGGCTTTACAGGGCGAAGGCCCGTTCCTAATCGAGGACATCATCGAGCCCGAATGGCCTAGGGATCTCACCACTACGTGGGGCCAATGGTCGCCGGAGCGCGGCGAAATCTTCCCCGGCACGATTATTTTCGTCTGCCGGAATTGCCGCTAACCTATGGGCATGATTCTGGATCGAATTGGCCTTCTCTTGCGTCGCGGCCTCGCATGGTGGATCGACGCCTTCCTGGCAGCAGCCGTGATCGTTGTGGCGCGATGGGCAATCAATGCACTTGCCGACGCCCCCTTAACCGGCCAAGCCCTCGAGATTTACAACGCTGTGGCCCTCGCCCTAGTTTTTTATGCCTACCGCGTATGGGCCGAGGCCACTAAGGCCACTTCGCTAGGAAAATGGTCGCTCAAGCTGGAGATCATCGCTCCCCACCCCGGTGTGCGCGCGGCCTGCTTGCGCAATTCCTGGCTGTTACTTTCTATGCTCACACTGACGGGAGTGCCGTTTATTGTGCCGTTGTTACTCGGCGTCCTAAGCGTGAGTGTCCTCGCCTTCGGTCAAACACCGTTTGACATGCTGGCCAATTGCCTAGTCGAGCGCCGATCTCAGACGGACACGCCTTCTTTTCGCGGCACCAAGTAATACAGGAGCGCAAGGACTACCAGGACAGCGAACATCCAGGAAGATGGGAAGAGGAATGCTAGTGCCGTAGCTACCACCATCACCGCGGCGGCCGTTAGCCTCCTGACCTTCGGGTTGGGTGCGACGCGGGCGATGGTCATGGCGGCCACAACATACGACACCGCCAAAATTCCGTACCCGATTACACTCACCCTATATTCTGCAAGATACCGTTCGAGCCCGAAGTCAGCAATATCGGTGGCAGGAAAGGTTACTTGAATGGCCCAAAGGCTTTCAAAGACGCGGAGGGTCCACCTATTCGTCTTCTCTTCTAACGCCACGGCTCGGCAATTCCCTTCTTAGCTTTTCGACTTACACTCATAACTTTTTCCGCACAGAAAAGGCTACCTAAAAAAACTTAGTGCGCATCCCGCCACAACTTTTGAACTTTCCGCATTGCATAGCCGGGCATGCCCAAGTCCTCGATGGTTTGCTTATTCCACGTTCCACGGACCTGTCCTTCCACCACGATGGCGCGGCGAAATACCCCGCGGTTTCCAGGAACAAGTACCTCGTGGACTTCCTTCGTCATCGCAAAAAGACGGTCTTGATAACCCAAGATGTACTCGTCAAATGCTCCCAGCAGCAATACCGATTGCTTCTTTCGCGCTTCGGCCATTTCCACTATCTCAGCCGACACAAGGTCCTGGGAAACTTCGCCGCAGCGCATGATGTCCGGCGCGAGGTTTTCGGCTGCGGGCCGTATCAGTCTTTGTGGGAGCTTTGCCCACCAGGCAAAGTCGTGCAATGTTGCGGGACCGTGCGTTCGGAAGTACCGAGTCATCAGCTCCGCGGTCGCCGCGACTTTATCGCCGTTGAAGGTCTCCTCTAGCCCCGGCAGATCCACCGGTGTGATGAGCTGATCGGCTCCTGAATAGACGGCGTGACCGCTTTCCATTGCTACACGCACAACATGCCAAAAGGGTACGTCGGGCAACGCTGTTGCAGCCCGCTCCTTGAGCTCGGCGCGCGAAAGCGGATTCTCAATGAGCTTGGTTACCCCTGCTCGCAGCTCGGTATCACCCTTGCGCCCCTTCGCGCAGAGTTCGGTTATCCAGCCTATGTCCTTGATAGAAGCCGCGAAAAGCGTATTGCGCATGGGATACCCACGCACAATGTTTCCAGCATCTGAATGGTCTTTCGCCCGCAAGGCCAGTGACCGGCGCACCGAATGCAAGTCTTGGCCTTGCATGACGCCGAAGGCGCGGGCTGTCTCCTCAGCACTCTCCCACCGCCTCATGGTTAGGCCTTGCGAGGCGAGCCTCAAGCGTGCCTTTTCCCGGCGGGAGAATGTAACCGAGCTAGTGGGCTGCGGCATCCCAATCCTTGCCGGCTCCGGCGGAGACCTCTAGCGGCACGTTCAGCTCGATCGCTGAGTCCATCTCGCGCTCGAGAATCTCTCGAACTTCGTCCGCCTCACCGGGGGCGACTTCGACCACCAATTCATCGTGTACCTGAAGCAGCACGCGAGACTTCATCCCTTGCAGTGCGCGGTCTACGCGAATCATCGCCACCTTAATAATGTCAGCGGCAGTGCCCTGAATCGGTGCATTAAGCGCAGCGCGCTCCGCGTTCTCGCGTGCTAGGCGGTTATCGGAGTTTAGCTCTGGCAAGTAGCGGCGACGGCCGAAGAGCGTTGCCGTGTAACCATCCTTGCGGGCTTGGACCACGACTTCATCGAGGTACTTCTTCACGCCGCCAAAGCGCTCGAAGTAGCTTTCCATAATGGACTTTGCTTCCCCTGCCGGAATGCCCAATTGCTGGGATAGACCAAAGGCAGACAGCCCGTAGACCAACCCATAAGACATGGCCTTGACTCGGCGGCGCAGCTCGGGTGTCACCTGGTCAACGGGAACGTCAAAGACTCGAGAGCCAACATAGTTGTGCAGGTCTTCGCCTTCCTTGTAGGCCTCGATGAGGCCTGGATCGGCGGAGAGGTGCGCCATGACACGCATCTCAATCTGCGAGTAGTCCGCAGTCATGAGTTCATCGAAGCCATCGCCCACGATGAAGGCAGAACGGATCTGGCGGCCTGCTTCGGTGCGCACGGGGATGTTTTGCAGGTTGGGTTCGGTGGACGACAAGCGGCCGGTAGAGGCCACGGTTTGGTTAAACGTGGTGTGAATGCGGCCGTCAGGCTGCACGGTTTTGATGAGACCTTCCAAGGTGGTCTTCATCTTCTGGTACTCGCGGTGTGCCAAGAGGTGATCGAGGAAAGGGTGAGGGTTCTTAGCCGCGAGCTGTTCAATCTCCTTGGCCGCGGTGGAATAGCCCGTCTTCGTCTTCTTAGTCTTGGGCAGCTCGAAGGTCTCAAAGAGCACGGTTTGCAGCTGCTTCGGCGAGTTGAGGTTGAGTTTGTCATCGCCGGCAAGCTCGCGGGCGGCGCGCTCTTGTTCGGCAACCTGCTCTACAAAGGCATCCTTTTGTGTTTCGAGAATGTCAACGTCAACGGCAATACCGGTAGCCTCCATGCGCGCCAGGATGGTTACCAGCGGCAACTCGAGGTCGGTATAGAGCTCGAAAGAGTCAATCTCCTGTAGCTCCGCGGTGAGCCGTTCTGCCAGCTCCAAAATTGCCGCGGCCTGGTCAACCAGGGAGGAATCATCCAGGAGAGACAGCTGCTCCGTGGCGGCGCCGAGAGTCTTTTGGAGGTGGCGCTGGTAGACGTCGGCAAGCGCATAAGTGCGCTGACCTGGGCGAAGCAAGTAGGCAGCAAGGGCCGTGTCATGGGCAATGCCGGCCAGCTCTATCCCACGACCGGCAAGCATATGAAAGGCCGCCTTTGCCTCGTGGAAATACTTCGGCGCATCAGATGCCAACCACTGGGCTAGGGCCTTATCGTCCTCAGCAGAAAGATCGCCCAGCTCCACTTGCAGGCCGTGGCGTTCCTGGTCCACGAAAGCGATCGCAGAAGCGTCGCCTTGTCCCGGGTTTCCCTCGCCTTGGACATACACCGCAACATGCTCGCGGCCGGGCAACCACTGGGACAATGGCTCGTCATCGATGACCGTCTCTAGCTCTTGGACTTGCTCTGCCTGCTCTGCTGCCTCAGCGCCATCATTGGGAATGGCAGCCAGTACGCGATCGCGCAGGTTGGTACCAAACTCGAGGTCATCGAACTTGGCGGCTACATCGGCGACCCTGGCTTCTTTAAAGGCCAAGTCCTCGGGGCCGACCTCTAGGTCCATATCCGTAATCATCTGGGTGAGCTTGCGGTTCATCTGCACTTGTTCAATGCGCTCGCGGAAGTTATTGCCTACCACGCCCTTAATTTCCTCCGCGTGCTCTACCAAGGATGCCAAGTCCCCATACTTGACTATCCACTTGGTGGCGGTCTTCTCACCTACCTTTGGAATGCCCGGCAAATTATCGGAAGGATCGCCACGCAACGCGGCGAAGTCTGGGTACTGCGCGGGGGTGAGACCGTACTTCTCTTCTACCGCGGAAGGGGTAAAGCGGTGGAGCGTGGATACGCCCTTCATGGGATAGAGCACCGTCGTGGACTCATTAACCAACTGCAGGTAGTCACGGTCGCCGGTAACGATGAGAGTCTCATAGTCCTGTGCCTCGGTTGCGAGAGTAGCCAGAATGTCATCGGCCTCGAAATTCTCCCGGGACAGGGTGGTAATTCCCAGTACCTCGAGCACCTCGCGAATAAGGTCTACCTGACCCTTGAATTCCTCCGGCGCGGCCTCGCGCTGGGCTTTATAGTCCGGGAACATCTCAGTGCGGAAGGTCTTGCGCCCCACGTCGAATGCCACCGCAATGGCGTCGGGGGTCTCTTCCGCCACGATATTAGAGAGCATCGATAAGAAGCCATACACGGCATTAGTGTGCTGACCTCCCGAGGTGGAGAAATTATCCACCGGCAGGGCATAGAAGGCACGAAAGGCCATAGAGTGGCCGTCAATGAGCAGAAGTCGAGGCTGATTAGTAGTCACCTGCCCCATCCTAGAGAAGCACACCGACATCCGAACACCCCGGTGCAGATTATGTGGATGACGTGGGCATTCCCCCGCTGACACTACCCAATTAGGAATTCGCCTAGTGCCTGCGCTACTATTTTCACAGTCAAAGGCAGTCCGCCTTTGGAGAGTGCGCCCCTGTAGCCCAATTGGCAGAGGCAACGGATTCAAAACCCGTCCAGTGTGAGTTCGAGTCTCACCAGGGGCACTTTTCGTCACAACCCTCTGACCGGGAGTTTCCTGGTAGAGGGTTGTTTTTTCGTGTTACGAAACTGCAGTCATTGCGGGCTAAGGGGCAGAAAGTGTGTCTGGGATCGGGGATTTCTAGGGTCTGACCTGTATATTCTCGCAGAATATACGCTTTGAGAGCATATATCTGGCCTTGGCACGCCAAATCCACGGTGTGGTTGCCAACCTGTGGTAGTTGACGGCGGTGTGGTGGTTCAATGCCAAAGAATCAACCACACTCTCATTGGGGTGGAGATACCAAATGCAACGAATCGAACAGCTGAGGCTTCGACCGATGGCGCTATAGACCAGGTGATTCTCCGCCAACAAGAGTCCCCCGATGTCACCAGCGCAGCAGTGTTTTCCCAGCTCATCGCCTGCTGCGCTGCGCTGACAAGCTGAACAGCACTAGCTCAATGAATTGGCTCTAGTGTCGCGCACCTTGGGACGGTGTCGTAGTAGTTGCCGCTTGGCCGGCGTTTCCTAGCGCAGCGTCGGCCGTACTGATTAGCCCAACGATTAGGACTTCGCTGACACCTTCTACCCCCAGTCAGCCGTCCTGGAAGCTGGAAAATCTAACCCCGGAGACACACCGATCCAGACACACATTTTGACCCTTAACCCGTCATTGCGATCATTACGATCACTAGATGTTGTCAATTGTTGTCACGGAATCAGGCCCATAGATCCGCCATTTTCGCAGACACAGACCCTAAATCATCGTCAAAAAGGTCGGCATACGTGTTTAGTGCCATGGCGGCGTCCTCGTGCCCCAGCTGCCTGCTCACCACCAAAACGGTGGCCCCAGCACTGATCAGCAGCGACGCCGCGGTGTGCCGGAGTCCATGTGGGGTGATGTGTGGAAAACTAGGGTCTTCGGCCTGTAGACGTGCCACAGCCTCCGTAAACCAAGACCCCAAGCTCGGAAAGCGCATGGGAGTAGACGGGTCTCCAGGGCTGTGGAAAAGATACTCCCCTGGTCCCACAGCCGCAGCCCGTGCTCGAAGATCGTCAGCCACTACATCAGAAAATGCGACTGTACGGATTTTGCGTGTTTTTGGTGGCCCCACGACGATTTTCCACCCACGGTAGTAGCAGAACGCCGGACAACCAGCCTGCGAGTATTAAAACTGACGTCCTCGGGGGTGAGTCCGGCCAGCTCACCGAAACGCAGCCCTGTGGTCGCCAGTACCCGCATCTATAGGCTATGCGAAGTTTCCATAGCCAGAAATAGTACTCACCCATAAGAACGCTGATACGGCGAAAGCCGCAGCGAATGTGAAGGCAAAAGCACGCCATGATCGGTCGCTAAGCCGACCCTTTTTCAACATGTAGACAGACATGGCTAATACTCCCAACACCACCAATGAAGGTAGAGGTAGCCCATAGAAGACGAAAGGTATTGAAAGCCATGTGGACAGGACCACTCCGCCGTAAAGGGTTGCGACGCCCAAGACAATTCCAAAAAGTATTCCCGGAATGATCGTTCTTTCTTTCACAACAAATTCCTTACCAATCAGTTTATCTTGATCAGACCACCGTTTTTAGCCTGCGCATGACATTCATTGATGGCGCCCGCTTCATCTCCTTCGTGTCGCAATCCAATGTCTCGACCAATGGCATTGTCTGTTTGATCCATGTGCCCAGCTTCAGGAGAACCAGGATGGTCTGTTTTGTGGGCATCGCCAATTTTTCGTGCAAAATCTGCGTTAGCCCGGATCGTTGTCAGCACCTGCCACACACAATGCCTATCAGCGTCCTGAATGTTATCGTTCGTTACTTTGTTTGGAAACGTTTGCGAGGAAATACGTTCCGCGCGTTCGGAATACCTAGGCATGGTGGTAGATTACCTTTCTCCCCAACCCAACCGGGCTGGATATCAGGTGTCTATCTAACAGGGGTCAGGTCCTTTGCTACTTTTTGCCGCAATGGGGTTCCTTTCTAACCTTGGATGTTTTTATCAGTATTGGTTTTGTGAGATTTTTGGGTATTGGCGTTGTCAAATCGTTGTCGCAGAACGTGGCAACATAAATTACTCCCTGGTCAGACCCTTACATTACGTTAGTTGGTGTGAGTTCGAGTCTCACCAGGGGCACAAAGAGAAAACCTCGGACCTTTCTTACTGATTAGGTTCGAGGTCCTTTTAATGCTTCAGCCCTTCTCCTCGATTTCAGTTTGATCGGATACTTGGAAACGCTCGGGTGCTTTCAATCTTTCGATGCCCAAATAGCCCGCCAGAGCAAGGCAGGCTACCGCTTGCACAGACCGCACAACCGCCAAGCTAGGCAATTCCGCCCTAAGGACCAGATATCCGAATCCTATGGCTGAAAGAACTGAGTACACCCCCATAATCAGCGAACTATTCCCGTCTGACTTCTTCAGCATTTTCCTCAAATATACAAAGGACACTATCCACGACAGCGCTACCACTGAACGGATCAGTAGGAGCCCTCGCAGTATCCAACGCTCGACCTGTACATCTTCAATTCCGTTAAACGAATCTCGGTGAATCGAGACAAACGCGTCGGCATATTCATCAAACGAGACAATACACAGGACCACATTCAGGGCAGAAAGCGCAAGAACAAGAGCAATAGTTGCTAAGAACACCTTTTCACGGCGCCCATTTGCCCCCAGGCTACTTCCATCACTTCGTTGATCAGACATTCCTCAAGCCTCTACTCCCAAAAGACAGTGCCTCTAGGTTCACCCCAAACCTAGCTATTTACTTCTCCCCTAAGACAGTTACCACAAAGTTACATTACCAATACAGAGTGTAAACTATTGTTGACATCAAGACAATATTCTTTTATCTTGGGTCTTGTAGATGCGATGTGTCTGTCACAATGAGGTGTTTTATGAAAAGGTTACGAATTGAACGCACGAAAGCGGCGGTATTCACCGCATTGGCAATCATCACGCTTCTGGGTGCATTAGTTCTTCAACAACCTTCACAGGTTGGGATATCAATTCTGCTGGGTGGAGCAGCAGCATGGTTTTGGTGGAAGGTACATTTCTATACAAAGCAGGAAGAGCTATAAAAACTAAATGTGCTTAAGCTCGCCCACATGGCGCGAGAAACCTAAGCACATTTGGAACGATTGCTTGCGCAATCCCACCGCCAAAAATTGGCCCTCTCACACAACCTAGTAAAGCTCAGGCAACGTAGGTAGATGGTACTTGCGCAGCGCTGCGTTGATCTGCGGGATGGAAGCCTTCAGCTGCGGTAGCGCTAGACCGATGAGTCCTGCCACGCTTGCGATGCCGAGGATTGCTCCCAAAATGGCGGGCTTCGAGCTCGCGCCGTTGCTCGATGCGGAGCTGCCTGCGGCCGGCTGCGTAGTATCGACCGGTTTGCCGTCATCGTGTGCACGGGCGGTTAGCCATTCGTCCTTGCCCAGAACACCCTGGGTCAGGCGGGTCTCGCCGATCCAGCCGTACCACGGATCCTGCGGGCGCTGGTTGTCAAAGCCGCCACCCATGACCCACTGCAGGTCCCGCGGGAGGAGGCCTTCGGCGCCTACGGCATTGCGCAAGATAGGCGCGCCGTTGATGAACATCTCCACGCTATCGCGCTCCGGATCATTGACCACGGCGATGTGCATCCACTCGTCCTTAGGCACCTCGTGGGACCATACGGTAGAACCGCTTCCCTGCTTCGGCTCCGCCCACCAGCGCAGCTCGCGGAGATTGGAGATACCAAACATGACGGTAGGGTCCGTGTCTTCGGAGCCGTCCACCAGCTTGTTGATGGCAGAGTCGCGGCTGAGCGCGCTTCCCCAACCATGCTGGGCACCATTGAAGTCTTTAGGAATCTTGACGAAGGATTCGAAGGTGTAGCCCTTGGTGGTATCGACGCTATTGGCCGCGGCGCCCTTGTCGGTGCGGAACTCGGCGTTGCCTACCTTGCCGGCAGGGTCGGACCAGAAGAGGGAGCCGGCATCAGAAGACAGCGGGTGGTGATCGGAGCTATAGGTCACCCGATCACCTAGCATGGCGCCAGAGCGGTGCAGGTCGCTGCCGGAATCGCTGGAAACGTCGGGGATGGTAGTGCCGCGGCCGGCAGGGGCGCCGTCGGCAAGCGCATGCCCGTCCTTGTCTTGGGCCTGGCCCGGGCGCCAGTGGAATACCGTGCGATCATTCTTGGCAAAGTCATCCGCGCCCTTGGGCAGCTCATCCTCCGCGATGGTGTAGGGCCTATAGCCTTCCGCGGCGATGTCGCGCGCACGCTGCGCTAGGTCCGGCTGGTGGCCCTCGCCCACGGTGAAATCCGGGGAAAAGGAGGAAAAGCGCTGCTCAAAGTCGAACGGAATGGCGTAGCTATCGCCCTGATCATCCAGGGTGAGCTTATCGAATTGCGTCAGCTCCTCGTGCGGCTTCTGCGCCACCCACGGCGAGAGCGCGGTCATCTCCAGCTGCTTGCCGGAAAGGTCGAACTCGAGCACGCCCAGCAGACCATTTCCGCCCTGATAGGCCATCTGATAGTCCTGCAAGATGGAAACGACATCGTGGCCGGCATCGTTCTTATCCACGCGGTAGCCCGCACCGTGGTGGTGGCCGCCCATCACCAGGAAGATCTGGTCGTTGCGCTTGATGAACGTATCCCACAAATCTTTGCCGTAATCATCCGAGTAGAAGACGCTACCCTCGCCATCGATATTGAGGACCTCATGGGTGGTCACAATGACCGGAAGGTCTGGGTGCTGATCAATGATGCTTTGCGCCCACTCAATGGCCTTTTCATCGGCGCGCCAGCCCAGCGCCAAGTTGAGATACTTCTGCCCTTCGGCTTCAAAGATGTGAGCCTCGGAGTCATTATTGACCGCAGTGTAGCGTTCTTGGAAGGTCTCCGGGTTTGCGGCCTTGGCGCGATCGGCGCTAAACCACTTGTCATACGGGTGAGCCGACGCCCCCTCCACGTCCATGTCGTGATTGCCGGGCAAGATGGAGTAGTTCAGGTCAGAATCATCAAGGACCTGCATGGCCTTATCGGCTACCTGCCATTCGCCCTCCACGTTCCACTGATCGACGACATCGCCCAGGTGGGTAACAAAGTCCATATTCAGCTCGTCTTGGTGCTCCACCAACCATTGGGTTTGGGCCAAGTAGGGCTCGCTTCCGTAGCGAGCTTGGGCCAAGTTGCCCGTCTCCGGGGTGGAATAGCGCGAATAGAACTGGGTATCCGGTAAGACGCCGATGCTGAAACGAGAGCCCTCGCTTGGCGACGCCCCCTCGGCCCCAAACTCCGCAGCACTTACGGCCGGTACAACAACGAGGTTTCCCACCACCGCGGTTGCAGTTAGCGCGGGCAGGACGAAACGATTTTTCATAGAGAGTCCTTTAATACTGGAAAGGAATGCTTGCTCAGGGAAGATGGCGGGAATACGCAAGGGATTCTAGGACGTGAAGCTTTCAGCTAGTTGAAGCCCGCGTAAACAGGAGACTGAATAATGGGAAACTTATGGTTGCCTCTGGAAGAGACATCTTCTCGTGTGAGATCCCGTATAACCTGCCCCAAACTGCATAGTTGCATTGGGGTGCATTAAACTGACAGAATATTCATGAATGCGGTTTTACCTCTACGGTTAGGGAGAAGACCCTCCCCTACCGCGGTAGGTAGCTAACCATCCTTTAATGAAAGATATGCATTACGCTTCACAGCGGTTCGCCTAGCCTCCCACTTCGGCACCTTTCTGCCGCCTTACTAGGCCAGTCGCCCTCCGCACCAGCCCCGTCCCAGGTAGATTTTTATTTTATGCAGTACATTTTGAACGCAATCCGCGGTGCCCTCATCGGCATGGCCGAGCTCGTACCGGGTATCTCCGGTGGCACCGTGGCGCTCATCGTGGGCATTTATGAACGCGCAGTCCACAACGCT
This sequence comes from Corynebacterium sp. ACRPQ, assembly GCF_022347225.1. Taxonomy (NCBI): domain Bacteria; kingdom Bacillati; phylum Actinomycetota; class Actinomycetes; order Mycobacteriales; family Corynebacteriaceae; genus Corynebacterium; species Corynebacterium sp. ACRPQ. The sequence continues at coordinate 83,446 of NZ_JAKRNF010000005.1, read as the reverse complement.
AACGATCTCATCTCCGGCCGCTTCAAAAAGGTCGAATGGAGCTTCCTTCTCTCCGTAGCTATCGGCATGTTTATCGCCGTCTTCGGAATGTCCACCGTGCTTTCTAACTTCGTGGAAAATCACGTATCGGCTTCCGGAGCGCTCTTTTTGGGCATGGTTGCTGTGTCCATTTTTGTACCGCTATCCATGCTTTCTAAGCAGGAACGGCTACGCCCCTCCTCCATCATCGCGTTCGTCGTTGCCACGATTGCCATCTTCTTTATCACCGGCTTCACCTCCGAACCGCACGAGAACCCCAGCCTTATTGTGGTCTTCTTCGCCGCCGCCATCGCGGTATGTGCACTCATCCTGCCAGGCATTTCCGGCTCGCTCATCCTGCTGACCATGGGCCTCTACCAGCCCATCATTGGCGCCGTTTCTGATCGTGACCTGGGCACTATCGCCGTCTTTGCCTTAGGTGCCCTGTGTGGCCTTGCGGCGTTTATCAAGGTGTTGAACTTTCTTCTGGATCACCACCGCGCCGCTACGCTGATGGCCATGGCCGGTTTCATGCTCGGTTCTCTGCGCGCACTGTGGCCGTGGGGAGCTGACCAAGATGCCTCTAGCGGCATCATCATCGGCATGTTCATCCTCGGTGCACTCATCGTCTCCGCGTTCATCGTCGTAGATACGAAGAAAGCCCGCGCTATAGATGAAAGGACGGCGCAAAAGTAATGCCGCGCTCGTTTTCTCGCCGCGCGATTATCGCCGCGGTCCTCGTCCCCACGCTGAGCCTGGGTGCCTGCGTCACCAACGAGGAAGATTCCACTCCGGAGGGCTGGGAGGAACCCCATTCCGCAATGGTGCCGGAAATTGCCGCCATGTATGACGACAACGATGGCGTCCTCACCGCCGGCACCAACCCACCCTATGCCCCATTTCAGCTCAAGGATTCCCACGGGGCGCTCCAGGGCGTTGAACTCGATCTTGCTCGCGCCGTTGCCGGAGTCTTGGGACTCGACTTCCAGCCCATGGAACAGGACTTCTCCATGATCTTGCCCGCCGTACAATCGGGCCAGATTGATATGGGTGCATCCGGTTTCACGGATAACCCCGAGCGTCGCAATGAATTCGACTTTGTAGATCACCTCTACGCCGGCATCCAGTGGGCCGAGCGAGTAGATGGACCTAAGAAGGTTGACCCGGATAATCCTTGCGGCTTGACGGTTGCGGTACAGCGCACCACGGTATCTGAAACCGACGATGTGCGCCCCAAGAAGGATGCGTGCAACGGCGATCTCACTGTCTTGTCTTATGACACCGGTGACAACGCCGCGTTGGCGGTCCTCATGGGACGCGCAGATGCCCTGTCCGCAGACTCCCCAGTAACGGCGTGGGCTGTCAATCGCTCCGAAGGAAAGATGCAGCAGGTAGGCGATATGTTCCAAGCATCGCCCTACGGTTTTGCCGTTCCCAAGGATTCCGATCTGGGCAAGGCCTCGGCTGCGGCACTGCAGCACCTCATCGAAACCGGTGAGTATGCAGAAATCTTGTCCCGCTGGGGCATCGAGGATGGCTTAATAGACCAGGCAATGATTAATGAAAGGCCGATCAATGGTTAATGAAAATACGGCGACGCCAGCTACGGCAGAGCCTAAGGAAAAGCCCGCCAAGATCGAGGCGCGACCTCTACGCCACCCGTGGCGCTGGGTGTTCGCCGGCCTGCTTATCGTGCTCGGCGTGTGGTTCATCATCGCCTCCGCCCGCAACGAGGCTTTTGGCTGGGACACCTACTTCCAGTATCTCTTTGATAAGCGCATTGCACTTGCCTCCCTCCACACCATCGCCATCACCATTTTGTCCATGATCATCGGCGTTGTCGGTGGTGCCATACTCGCGGTTATGCGCATGTCCCCCAATCCAGTGCTGCGCAGCGTTTCCTGGGTATTCCTCTGGGTCTTCCGCGGCACGCCTATCTATGTGCAGCTGGTGTTTTGGGGCCTGCTGTCCGCTATCTACCAATCCATCAACCTGGGCTTTACCGAGGTATCCTTGCAGACGATCCTCACCAACGCCTTCTTCCTTGCGGTGATGGGCCTGGGCCTCAATGAAGCCGCCTATATGGCCGAGATTGTGCGCTCCGGTATCACCTCTGTTCCCGAGGGGCAGAAGGAAGCTTCCAAGGCACTCGGCATGTCCTGGTGGATGACCATGCGTCGCACCGTCCTTCCGCAGGCCATGCGCATTATCATTCCGCCCACAGGCAATGAGTTCATTTCCTTGCTCAAGACCTCTTCCCTCGTGGTGGCCATTCCTTATACCGAGGAAATCTTCGGCCGTTCCACGGATATTTCCGCCGCCCTCTTCCAGCCCATCCCGCTGCTACTGGTCGCAGCGTCCTGGTACCTCGTGGTTACTTCCCTGCTGATGGTGGGTCAGTACTTCCTGGAGCGCCGCTTTGAGCGCGGTGCCACCCGCGAACTCACCGGCCGCCAACTTGCTGCGCTGGCAGACGCTGAAGGAACCATCCCCCGCAACGTATCCGTGATTTCGGAGGCTAAAAACTAATGGCTACTCCCATGATTTCCGCCCAGAACGTCCATAAGTCCTTCGGGCAGCTCGAGGTCCTCAAAGGCATCGATCTTGAGGTCCAGCCCGGCGAAGTGGCCTGCCTACTAGGCCCCTCGGGCTCCGGCAAGTCCACCTTCCTGCGCTGCGTCAACCACCTTGATAAGGCGACGGCGGGCCGACTCTATGTCGACGGCGAGCTGATTGGCTACCGCGAAAAGAACGGCACCCTTTATGAGATCAGCGAGAAGGAAGCCGCAGAGCAGCGCTCCGATATCGGCATGGTCTTTCAATCTTTCAACCTTTTCCCCCACCGCACGGTGATTGAAAATATCATCGAGGCACCGGTGCAGGTGAAAAAGATTCCGGAAGAAACAGCCCGCGCCCGCGCTATGGAGCTGTTGGAGGACGTTGGCTTGGCGTCCAAGGCCAATAACTACCCGGTACAGCTCTCTGGCGGCCAGCAACAGCGCGTTGCCATCGCTCGTGCGGTGGCCATGGATCCTAAGCTCATGCTTTTCGACGAACCTACGTCCGCCCTCGACCCCGAGCTCGTCGGCGAAGTGCTGCGCGTTATGAAGGACCTCGCAGCCGAAGGCATGACCATGCTCGTAGTCACCCACGAGATGGGTTTTGCGCGCGAGGTAGCCGATAAGGTCTTCTTCATGGATGGCGGCGTAGTTATCGAGTCCGGCAGCCCAGCTGAGGTGCTGGATAACCCGCAACAGCCACGCACCAAGGACTTTTTGGCGTCGCTACTCTAATTCCCGCAGCACTCCGCTGAGTGCCTTCAGCCCGCCGCCCTCTTCCGCGAAGAGGACCGGCGGGCTTTGCCGTGGCTGACTCGTCTACGAAAGCGTCAAAATACCCCGAATCAGTGCGCTGGCCGCGCCCAACCCGGCAACGCTTAGTGAGAGCACGCGGGCCTTTTCTCGCGGAACACGCTGGGCAATCCGGGTGCCGGCCCAAATGCCGACGAACATACCTAAGACTCCGGCGGGCCACATCACCCAAGGCAAGCCATCAAAGTGGGCCGCACCTGTGAGCGTCTTGGTCATCACGGAAAAGAATCCGCCTACAACAAAAATGGGCTGCAGCGTGGCGGCGTAGACATGTTGGGGCCACTTTGCCGCTTGGGCGTAGACGGTAATAACCGGGCCGGCCACGCCGGCCAAGGTGTTGGTAAAGCCGCCGAGAATACCGGCGGAGATGGCAGGGCCTTTGCCCTCCATCGGCGGGACAAACTTCCTTCCAAATGTCACTACGGCCAATGCGGCCAGAAGCGCAGCGCCTACCACGATCATGAGCCCTGCCGTGTCCATGCGCCTAATGAGCAGCGCCGCGGCCAAGGAACCAATCACCATGACTGGTGCTATCAGACCGAACTTCTTCCAGCTCACATTCTCGCGCACAGAATACGTTGTCAGAATCGCATTTATGCAGGCCAGAACGTTGATCACCAAGATGCCTTCGACCGGCCCCATGATCAACATGAGGATGGGTCCGCCGATGAGACCAAGCCCCATTCCGGAGACCCGTTGCAGCGTCGAACCAACGACAACGACGAGGAAAATAACCAGGGCGAGGCTCACTGACGGTATTTCTCCTTTACCGCACGGCCTACGGATTCGGGGAACATACCCGTTACGTCGCCGCCAAACTTTGCTACCTGCTTACACAGCGAGGAACTGATATAGCCGTACTTCTCGTCCGTGAGCAGAAAGACAGTATCGATTCCCGAAAGGCGTCGGTTCATCTGCGCCATGGGCAGCTCATATTCATAATCCAGAGAGCTACGCAGCCCCTTCACTAGGACGTCTGCCCCATGCTCCGTGGTGTAATCCACCAACAGCCCGGAGCAATAATCCACCTTGATGGAAGAATCCACGCTCTGGCGGATAAGTTCCATGCGCTCCTCCACGCTAAAAAGCCCAGAGGGCTTGTCAGGGTTACCGGTTACCAACACGGTGACCTCATCAAACATCTGGTTAGCGCGATTGATGATATCGACGTGACCTAAGGTTACGGGGTCGAAGGATCCAGGGCAGACGGCCTTAGTCATGCTACTTTCGCTTTCTTTTCAGGGGATTAGTCTTCGGCGTCCTCGCTGCCGGGGCGGGTATAGACCGCCATATCCATGCGGGCGATGCCAAAGGTGCGCTTCTTCAGCTTCTGGCCGGTGGGCTCAAAACCAGCAGGCCACACCGTATTCGCGGAATCAACGTGGCGCTCAATTACTACCATCGCGCGGTCGGTAAGCACCGGTTCGATGGCAGCAATGAGTGCATCCACCTCGTCGAATGCGTACGGCGGGTCTGCCAGCACCAGATCGAAGTGCTTGCGCGGGGCACTAGCCAGGTAGGTGCCTACCTTCATCTCTTGCACGCGCACGCCGGGATGCTTGACGACGCCCATGTTGTGCCGAATGACTTTGACCGCATCGGCCGAAGATTCCACCAGTACTGCTTCCTCTGCCCCACGGCTCGCTGCCTCTAGGCCTAGGGCACCAGAGCCAGCAAAAAGATCGAGCACCGAAAATCCAGCAAAGCCCCACCGTGCAGTGAGGGACGAAAACAGCCCTTCGCGGGCGCGGTCTGCGGTAGGCCGGGTTCCTTCTGCAGGCACTTTAATGGTGCGACCACGGGCTTCGCCGGCAATAATGCGCGTCATTTATGCTTCTCCAATCTCCATCAAAAGGTCTCCGCCCACCACATCACTAAAGTCAGAGACCACAATACGGTGGACCTTTCCTGGTCCCGGGCTTTCTACGGGAGCCTCAAGCTTCGTGGCTTCGACAGTCGCAAGCGGTACTCCGGTATCAACAGTGTCTCCCACATTCACATGGCAGCGGACGATGCCCGCGAAGGGGGCGTAAATTTTCATGCTTCTAGGTTAACCCGTCTTAGTTCTTCTCCAAGTATTCCTGTTCGCTTTCGCTCAAATTGCGCGTGAGTTCCTCAGCCAACTCGGGATTGCGCAACACCATGGCGCGCGCATCCGTGTGGGTACGCTCCACAATGTCTTGGTCATCCGCCAAGTTCAGTAGCCGCAGTGTGCGGTGCGTTCCGGACTGCATGGTGCCCAAGATGTCGCCCTCTTGCCGCTGGCGCAAATCAAGCTCGGCCAGTTCAAAACCCGAGGACGTTTGGGCGATCTGAGTGATACGACGGAAGGACGGAGTGTTATCGGCTGCCGTCGTGTGCAAAAGGCAGACGGAGGCATTGCCACCTCGTCCCACACGCCCACGCAACTGGTGCAACTGGGAAACGCCGAAATGCTCGGACTCGCGAATGAGCATCACCGTGGCATTGGGAACATCCACGCCCACCTCAATGACCGTGGTAGAGACCAGGATATCGATCTCTCCCCTGGCAAATGACGTCATTACCTCGTCTTTATTGGGCATCTTCCCATGCAAGATGGCGACCCGCAGTCCCTTGAAGGGACCGTTTTCTAACTGCTGTGCAAGCTCTAGAACTCCGCCTTTGCCTTCAATGCGCGGGCAGACGATATAGGCCTGATGGCCGTGGGCAACCTCCTCGCGTATCCGCTCGAGTGCGCGCAGCACCCAAGTCGGCCGCCACTCGGCCACCACCGCTGACTGAATAGGTTTGCGACCACCGGGCAGCTCGGTCAGCGTTGATACGGCGAGGTCGCCAAAGACGGTCATCGCAATGGTGCGCGGAATCGGTGTTGCTGTCATCACCAGCACGTGGGGGCTAAGGCCTTCACGAGCCTTTAACCGCAGGCTATCGCGCTGCTCTACACCGAACCGGTGTTGCTCATCTACGACGACCAATCCCAGGTTAAAGAACTCCACGGTGTCTTGGATAATTGCATGGGTTCCAATGACGATGTCCGCGTCACCGGAGACAATATCCAATAATGCCTGCCGCTTGTCCGCCGTACGCATGGAGCCGGTCAGGAGTACCACCTTGACCCCTTCGGGAACCGAGGTCCCGATGGAGGCAGCATGTTGGGAGGCGAGTACTTCCGTCGGCGCCAGCAGTGCGGCCTGCGTTCCTGCGTCGACAGCCTGCAGCATACCGCAGGTAGCCACCATGGTTTTGCCAGAGCCAACCTCACCTTGCAGCAAGCGCATCATGGGCAGCGGACGAGCCAGATCGTCTTCAATCTCGCTGATGACGCGCCGCTGCCCTTCAGTCAGATCAAAGGGCAGATGGCTAAGCAGTTCTTCGCGATAGCCGCCTAAGGTAGCCGGCATGGTAGGAGCGGTGCGGGCTTCGGCATCTCGCTGGCGCAAAGCCATCACCAGGCCAATGGACAAAGCCTCGTTGTACTTCAGCCGCTGAATCGCACGGTACGGGCCCGCCTCCCCCGGCTCATGGATTTCCCGCACCGCTCTATTGAGGCTGATAATCATCTGATAATCCAGCGGTTCCGCAATCGGCGGGGTCTTAGATAGGACGTAGTGGATGGCGCCCATGATGTACCACGAGGTCGCCTTGGACGTGGCCGGGTACACCGGTATCCATTCGCGTTCCAAGAGGAGCTGGTCGAGCCTGCCAAACTGCGACAGGTTCCGCAGCGAGCCGGTGGCCTTTGGGCGGTGCTTCTTGCCGGATTCGGCTGCCGGCTGGCGGTAATCATCCAGTTCGCCATCTGGGCGGCCGAAAGCATCAATCTCTACAAAGTCCGGCTGCTGCAACTGCGGCTGGTTGCGAAAGAACTTAAGCTTGCCGCTCATCATCACGCGCTGTCCGCGGTGCAACATCCGCATCACGTAATTGGCATTGAAGAAAGTCGCAACGATGCTGCCATCGAGCTGCACATTGATGATGGTGGTCTTGCCCGAGTCATGGCGGGTGAATCCGGTAATGGTTCCGGTAACCGTGACGATATCGCCCTCCGCAGCGTCTCCTAGGCCGACGTCCTTGTTGTGGCGGATATAGTCTCGCGGATAGTGAGCTAAGAGCTCACCGCAGGTCTCATACCCCAGCGCTTTGGTAATCTTCGCGGCGTCCTTCGCCGCAAGCACCTCTGTCAAAGGGCGGTTGTCCTGCCAGCCGAGCATTGCTATTCCACTCCGATTTCGGTTGCGATATCCGGTACTTTCAGTGCCATAACGTCCACGCGAAGTTGTTGAGCTAGGTCCTCCTGGTCTAGGTCAAGGGCGCTTAAGACTGTAACCTGCTCACCGCCTTCTGCTAAGAGATCGTGGCAAGTGGCAATGATTGACTGCGGGGTTTCCTGGCTCGGGTAAGCCACTCGCATGGACTTGGCAGCATCACGCATGGCAGCAACGACGGCACCGGTATCTGGGTTATCCGGTTCATAGACGGAAATCGCCGCCAGAGCCGCAGCTAGCGATTCCGCGGGCACTACTCGCCCAGCAGCGGTCTGCGAACTCACGCCGGTAGCAAGAACGATGTCCTCGTGTTCCGCCGCAATGGGATCATCCGGAGACACAACGCTAACCCCCGCAGATGCCAGAAGATCGCTGATGGGCCCGGCTGGTGCGGCGGCAAACACTCTACGAGCAATCGGCTCTCCGGAGGCAGCTTCGGCGTGAGGAGGCAACACCTCCAGGTGCAGGTTGGTTACCTTTCCTGTACCAAAGGCGGTTTCAACGACTTTGCCGGCCTGCCGGGAGTGGATATGTACATTAGCGTTGTCCTCGGTGGCCCGAGCGATGACAAGGCTGTCACCCATTGGGGCAATTGCTGTCTGCAGCGCGTCTATATCTCCCTCAAAAAAGAAGACTACTTCGAGTTCAGTGGTGGGCTCCGCCTCGGGCAGGCCTGTGTGCCCAGTCGAGCCTTCGATCTCAGCAAGGAGAGACTCTAAGAGGATAACGAGACCAGCGCCGCCGGCATCCACCACTCCTGCCTCGCGCAGGGCTGGCAATTGCGAAGGAGTGCGCTCGAGGGCCGTTTCCGCGGCAGCGATTGCGGCGCTGACAATACTGTGCAAGGTTGCGCCTGATTGCGCTGCAGCGTCTTCGGCGGACTCGGATGCTGCCTTCAAAACCGTAATAACTGTGCCTTCCACCGGCTCGGCGATAGCTCGGTCCACCAGCTCCACGGCCTGCTTGAGGGAACGGACAAAGACGTCGCCGTCGATAACTGAGTCCACAGTTGACTCGGCCACGCCGCGCAGGACCTGCGACAGCACCATTCCCGAGTTTCCACGGGCACCACGCACCGCCCCGAGCGCGAGGGAGTCAGCGACATCGCCGCCATTGTCCAGCTCCGCAACCGCTGCCTCCATAGTGTGCGCCATATTCGAGCCCGTATCGGAATCTGGTACGGGAAAGACATTGAGCGCGTTGATCTCATCGCGGCGATGGGCTAATTCCCCCACGGCGCGGGTGGCCCAATTGCGCATTCCGTGGGAATCCAGCGTGCTGGGGTAGGACATGCGCAATAGTTTACAAGCGCCAGTCTATTTCCTGTGCGCCTTGGTCCCGCAAAAGGGCGTTTACCCGGGAAAAGGGCTTCGAGCCAAAGAAACCGCGGCTGGCCGAAAGCGGTGAGGGGTGTGGTGACTTGATACAGGGGACGTCGGGAAGAAAGCGCTCACACGCTTGTGCATCCCGGCCCCAGAGAATCGCGACCATGGGGCTGCGGTTGAGCGCGCGAATGGCAGCCTCGGTGATCTCTTCCCAGCCGATGCGGCGGTGCGAACCGGCTTGGCCTGGGGCTACGGTAAGTACTCTGTTAAGCAGCAGCACTCCCTGGTCCGCCCAGGCGCTCAGGTCACCATCCTCCCGGCCGTTGATACCCAGATCATCGTGTAGTTCGCGGTAAATATTGACCAAGGAACGCGGCGGTTTCACACCTGGGCGAGTGGAGAAGGCCATGCCCATGGCGTGTCCTGGGGTGGGATAAGGGTCTTGGCCGACGATGAGCACGCGGACATCATCCAGCGGTATCTGCAACGCACGGCAGACGTCCTCCGCCGGGGGCAAATAGTCCTGCCCCTCAAGAGCGTGAGAAATCTGTGGCCATTGCTTTTCAACTACCGGTGCCAGCACCGGCTCCCAAGAGGGGTGGTAGGTGGGGTGCATGGTTAAAAGCTCAGCCAGCCTTTCTGATAGCTCGGTGTCGTGCCTCCCAGCGTAACCCCGCAGCCGCGGGTTACGGTGCCAATCTTTCGGAATCCGGAGGGGGCTTCCTTTGCCGTCGTGCCGATGAGGGTGTGGTCTTCGCCGCCGCTGAGTACCCATTCCCACGGGTCGCAGTCGAGTAGATCCGCGGCTTGGCACAGCAATTCTTCCGGTTGCAAGGCCTGCGGATCCAAGTCCATGTGCACGCAGGAGTGCTCGGCCATCGTCGTGCAGTCTTGAATCAGACCGTCTGAGTTATCGGTCATCGCGGTGACCCCCGCGGCACGGGCAATGACGCCGCGGCCGGGGTTGAGCCAGGGGGCACAGTGGGCGTCGATAAGCGGCTGCAGGTGCTCATGCCCTGCAGGAAGGTTCCGGCCAAGGCGCTCCAACAAGGCCAAGCCGGCGGCCGAGTGGCCGATCTTGCCGTGCGCTACCACCTGCTGGCCTGCCCGCGCTCCGTCCAAGGTCAAGGCGGGAAGGCTGCCGCCGAGGAAGCCTACGGCCGTGATATTGATGACCAAGAGATCGGACTTCGTAAGGTCGCCGCCGACCAACTCGGCGTTATAGAAAGAGCTATGCTCCGCGATTCCCTCGGCAATGCCGCGCACGAAGGGCACCGGGGTATCGCCTGGCGCGGCGATTGCAAGGAGGGCGGCAACCGGTCGGGCACCCATAGCTTCCACATCGGCAAAATTGCGCAAGATGGCCTTCTTGCCAATCTCGCGCGGGGTAGACCACTCCCGCAGGAAATGACGCCCCTCCACCATCAAATCGGTGGCCGCTACGGTGCGGGAATTCGGCGGCGCACTGGGCAGAACCGCGGCATCGTCTCCATTGAGCCCACTGGAGGCCACGGAGGTAATTTCCCGGATAGCGGCGCGTTCTCCCACATCTGCGAGAGTCTGAGTTAAGTTCACCAGCTTCCTTTCGATACTATGAGCCCTTATGACATCCCAATTTAACCGCACCGCGATCTTCATTTCACTTGGGTTGTCCATAGTGATGGTTCTGGCGGTCCTCTTCGGCGCAAAATACGTATTCAATAACGTCGCCAAAGCACCCGTGGCGGTCTCCCCCGTGGAGTCTAAGGAGGCAGACTCGCAAGCCTGCCGCAGCTTTATCGACGCCCTTCCAGATGAGGTCATGGATAAGCCACGTGCCGATATTGCCGAGCCCGTGCCTTCCGGCGTCGCGGCCTGGGCCACTACCTCAGACGATAAAGTCACCGTGCGCTGTGGCGTAGATATGCCTTTCCAGTACACCGAGTACTCCCAGACCCAGGACGTAGAGGGCGAACAGTGGTTCCAGGTGCGCGATGCCACCCCTGGCTCGAACCTCACCACTTGGTATGCGCCGCAGCGCTTCCCCATTGTCGCGGTCACTGCCTCCACTGATGCAGAGCCGGGCGAGCTTAACGACGCCCTCTCGTCCCTCGAAGAAAAGCCTGCCACCGCCCACGAGGCGCCACTTAAGGCTCTCAAGGCGGGCAATGACCAGATGTGCGCAGAAGTAGAAAAGGCACTTCCGGATGAAGTAGCTGAGGGCTACCGCCGCCGCGAGGTTGAGGAAAAGAATACCTATGTGTGGAGCGCCGATGGCCGCGAAGACATCGTTGCGCGATGCGGCGTAGCCAAGCCGGAGAACTACCGGGCCGGAGTCAAGCTCCAGCAGGTTAACGATATTCCATGGTTCGAGGACACCACCTTGGCCCATGGCACGACCGCAGGCACGTGGTTTGCCCTCGGCCGCGAGGACTACCTTGCGCTACACGCCCCACAAGATGCCGCGCAGGCGGCACTGGTGGAAATCGGCGATGTGCTCGCAGAGCACACGACCGAAAAGTAGGCAGCGCTCGGGCCTACTTGGCTAGGGCCTGCTCGATAAGCGCCTCAAGTAGCGCCGGGTATTCCACCCCGGAAGCCGCGAGCACCTGCGGGTACATGGAGATCGGGGTAAAGCCCGGCAGGGTATTGATCTCGTTGATGTAGACGGAGTCCTCGGTGACGAAGAAGTCGACTCGGGACAGGCCCTCACAGTTGAGGGCCTCGAAGGCGCGGATTGCCATGTCGCGTAGCTTCTCGGTCAGCTCAGGTGCGAACGGCGCCGGGATTTCGGCGGTAACCACATTGTCGAGGTACTTGGTGTCGAAGCCATAAAAGCCCTCATCGGAATCATCGATACCGGCGAGCAGTGCCGGGACGGAGGCCAGCAAGGTGCCATCGGCATAGTGGAGCACGCCGATTTCTACCTCTTGGCCAAAGATTTCCGGCTCCACCAGGATCTTTTCGTCATCCTCTAGCGCCAGGTCGACGGCTGCGGGGAATTCCTCCCAAGTAGAGACCTTGGATACGCCAATGGAGGATCCACCGCGAGCAGGCTTGACAAAGACGGGCAGGCCTAGTCGCTGCTTTTCTTCCTCGCTTAGCTCGGTGCGGCCTTTGAGGATAACCTCGGGCGCTACTGGCAGATCTGCGGCCGCCAGCACCTTCTTGGTAAATTCCTTATCCATGCCCACCGAGGACGCCAAGACCCCTGGGCCTACATAGGGCAGGCCGGAAAGCTCAAAGAGTCCTTGGACTGTACCGTCCTCACCAAAGGGGCCGTGCAGAATGGGAAATACCACGTCGACCTCGGCGAAGAGGGTGCCGTCGGTGACGTTGTGGAATTGTCCCCTGGCATTGGGATCCAGGGAAAGGGTCAGTTCCGCACCTGGGCTGACCTCCGGCATAACACCATCGACAATTTCTAAGCCCTCTGTGGTGCCGGGCGTCCACGCGCCCTCACGGGTGATACCGATGGGCACCACCTCGAACTTCTCTGGATCGAGGTGGTTCATGATCGCGCCAGCGGATACGCAGGATACGGAATGCTCGGTGCTACGGCCGCCATAGATAACGGCCACGCGGGTCTTTTCAGTCATGCCCGCAGATTTTACCCTCGACCTACTCCGACTTCTTGGACCGACCCATCAAAGCGATGATCATATCTTCCACCGCCATGCCCTCGTAGCACACGCCATAGACCGCGTGGGTGATCGGCATCTCTACCCCGGCCTGCTGGGCTAGGCGATAGATGGAGTCACAGGAGTAGACGCCCTCCGCGACCTGGCCATTGGTGGCTGCCTTGGCCTCTTCAATCGTGCCACCTTGGCCCAGGCGGTAGCCAAAGGTGCGGTTGCGCGACAATGTCGAGGTGCACGTTGCCACCAAGTCGCCCATGCCTGCCAGGCCGGAAAAGGTAAATGGATCCGCCCCCAGCTCCACGCCCAGGCGGGTAATCTCCGCCAGACCGCGGGTGATGATGGTGGCCATGGTGTTATTGCCCAGCCCCTTGCCGGAGGCGATACCACAGGCCAAGGCGATGACATTCTTGCAGGCGCCACCGATTTCCGCGCCGATGACATCGGTATTGGTGTAGGGCCGCAGGTACGGCGCGGCGACCGCAGCCTGCACGCGCTGAGCGCGGTCTTCATCGGAGCAGGCAATCACCGTGGCGGCCACTTGGCCGGCAGCGATCTCCTTGGCCAAGTTCGGGCCAGACAGTACCGCCACGCGGTCTGCTGGCACGCCCGCCGCATCCATAATGACCTCACTCATGCGCTTGAGCGTGGCAGTCTCTACGCCTTTAGAAATAGACACCAGGGTCGCGTCCTCTGGCAGGTGCGGCGCCCACTTTTCCACGTTGGCGCGCAAGGTTTGGGAGGGAACGCCGAACACGACGACGTCGGCAAGCGCCAGCGCTTCGACATCATCATGGGTGGCCCGCACCACGGCCGGCAGGCGGGTATCCGGCAAATAGTCCGGATTGGTGTGGGTCTCGTTGATGGCCTGCGCCAATTCCGCGCGGCGCGCCCACAGGCGAACGTCATTTCCGGCGTCCGCAAAGACCTTGGCCAAGGTAGTGCCCCAAGAACCAGCACCCATCACGGCAACATTAACCATGGTGTCTCCTCCAAACGTGCAAATCTATAACCCCAACCTTAAAGCATGCCCGTCCCCCGTGGGGCAAGGATGCACAACGCGCCTAACCCGTGGGACAATGGGCCCTTAGACGTTGTTCTTATAAACCCAATTACTGTGGAAAGGCCCCGTGGAGGCAGACGATGCCCAATATTAAAAAGATGCACGAAACCGACAAGGATCAGCAGCACGAGGAGTTTATTTCCGGCCGCCACCAGGAAATCCCGGTGGACCCCGCCAAGGAATTCCACCGCACTACCCTTGCCGCCGGCGCCGTAATCTGGCGCGGCTCCCCGCAGGACCCAGAAATCGCGCTCATCCACCGCCCCCATTACGATGATTGGTCCCTGCCCAAGGGCAAGGTCGATCCCGGCGAATCCCTGCCCACTACCGCGGCCCGGGAAATCCTGGAGGAGACCGGCTTTAGCGTGCGTCTAGGCAAGCTCATCGGCAAGGTAACGTACCCAGTCCAAGGCCGCACTAAGGTGGTCTACTACTGGGTGGCCAAGTACCTGGGCGGAACCTATTCCGCCAATAGTGAAACCGATGAGCTACGGTGGCTGCCCATCGATGAAGCGCAAGACCTCCTGTCCTACGACGTTGATACCGCGGTAGTGGCCAAGGCGGCTAAGCGCCTACGCATCGCGCCCGCTACCCGCGTGCTCTATGTGCGCCACGCACGCGCGCATGAGAGGGTGAGCTGGCAAGGCGATGACAACCTGCGGCCACTGGATAAGAAGGGCCGCCGCCAAGCAGAGATGCTGGTGCCGATGCTGAGTGCTTTCCACCCCACCGCGATTTACTCAGCCTTGCCCCAGCGCTGCCAGCAGACGGCTGCCCCGCTCGCCGACGAACTAGGCAAGGACATTTCCATCAACAAAAACTTTGGCGACGAGGCCTGGGAGAACGACCCAGAAGCAGCCAAGAAAGCTTTCCGCCGCGTGGTCAACGAAGGCGGCGTTCCCGTCATCGTAAGCCAGGGCGCCACCATTCCTGGCATCATCGAGGACCTCGCCCCAAAGTTCCTGAAAAAGCCGGTGGACAAGCTGAAGTTTAAGAAGGCTTCTGTGTGGGTCTTGTCTTTCAACAATGGCGAGCTCACCGGTGCCGATTACCTGGCTAGCCCACTGCCGGTGCGCTAGCTTTTCACCTTTCCCGTTTTACGGCTAAGGCCCTGTCTGCCACCTGATTCGGTGGACCGGCAGGGCCTTCTGTGCACTCCTATTGTGCGACTACGCAGCTTTCTAGCCGCGCAGTCCAAGGGTGCGGCGGACAAAGAGGACCGTAATGAGCGTATTCAGCGCCGGGAACAAAATGATGCCGACGATAGTAAAGCTCAGCACGGCGTACAGGACGGCAATGAGCACGAGCACCAAGATGGTAACTCCAACATTCTTCTTTGCCACCTCGATGGATGCACCAAAGGTTTCGCCCACGGATAGCTCAGGGCGTGCAGCCTTGACGGCCGGCATCCACGTGAAGAAGAAGGCAGCAAAGAGGCCCGGGATAATCAGGAGGAAAAAGCCCAGAATGACAACCACGAACGACAGAAAATAGACCGCCATGAGTCCGGCGATATTCTTTAAGCTGAGGAAGTCCGTTATCTGCAGCGTGCCGGTATCCACCTGCTTATTGGCGGCCTGGTACCAGGTGCTATATGCCCAAATCATCACGAGGAACATCGCAATAAAGACAAGAACCATCACTGCGACCAACCCGCCAGTAAGCGCAGCATCAGACCCCGAGCTACTGTTGGCTAGGGCATCAATGGATGATCCGCTGCCCGCTAGGACCGCAATCAATAGCAAGTAGAGGATAAACATCACTACGCCCTGGATCAGTGGGCCAAAAATCCATTGTGCCCAATTGCGACCAAAATACCGGAAGCTATCGCCGATGACCTGAATAGCATCTACATCTTGGCCAAACAGGGAATCGTCTCCCGGATACGGGCTTCCGGCGTATCCGGGCTGGCCGTTTTGCTGCTGTCCATACTGTTGCTGGCCAAACTGCTGTTGGCCATAGTGCTGTTGGCCATAGTGCTGTTGGCCGTAGCCAGGCTGACCATTCGCATCGTGTCCATAAGATGCAGACTCATTGCCGGCTCCAGGGTGCTCGGCACCATTGTTTCCTGAATTGAAGGAATCATTATTCGAATAGGGATTGCTCATAAATCTAAAGCTAGGGGGATACTTTGTTGCGGGAAACTGGAGCAAGCAATTGTTACCTATACGTTACCGAGTTGTACCCCCACCTCTACCCCAAGGCGAAAGCTTGAGGTTCACGTATGAACGCACGGCACCCCTACAGACCTTTCGCCTCTTAGGACTGTAGGTACGCTGCTGGCCCGCCGATCGCCATCGATTCTTCTGCTATTGAGCGTGAACAGCGGGCTTGAAGCTGGGGCGGCGCGATTCGTACGCAGCGATTGCATCTTCATTGCGGAGGGTAATGCCGATATCATCCAACCCCTCCATCAACCGCCAACGGGTGTAGTCATCAATATCGAAGCGGTAAGTATTTTCTCCCACCGTGACCGTTCGAGCATCTAGGTCCACGGTGACCTGGGTTTCCCCGGCTTCCAACTGCTTCCAGATGAGCTCGATGTCTTCTTGCTCCATCAATCCAGTAAGCAGTCCAGACTTTCCAGCGTTGCCGCGGAAAATATCTGCAAAGCGGGAAGAAAATACCGCGCGGAAGCCGTATTCACTCAGTGCCCACACAGCGTGCTCACGGGAGGAACCGGTGCCAAAATCACTGCCTGCAAAAAGCACCGACCCATCTTTAAATTGCGCTTGGTTGAGCACGAAGCTGTCATCGGAGCGCCAATTAGAAAACAACCCTTCAGAAAAGCCTGTACGCTTAACCGACTTCAAGTAACGCGCGGGGATGATTTGATCGGTATCCACATTGGAAGCGCGCAGGGGCACGCCCGTTCCCGTATAGGTAATAAACTTCTCCATTGTCAATGCCTTTCTTAGCGCTCAATTCAAGTCAGCAGGACTAGACAGGTATCCGGTCACGGCTGTAGCGGCAGCCACCTGGGGTGACACTAGGTGTGTGCGCCCACCAGGACCTTGACGGCCCTCGAAATTGCGGTTGGAGGTGGAGGCGGAGCGCTCGCCCGGCGCCAATTGGTCTGGATTCATCCCCAAGCACATCGAGCAACCGGCGGTACGCCACTCCGCACCGAACTGTCGGAAGACTTCGTCGAGGCCTTCCTCCTCCGCTTGGGCTTTGACCACGGCGGAGGACGGCACGACCAGCATCCGCGTATCGGCAGCGATGGTGCGCCCCTTGACCACGTCGGCCGCGGCACGCAGGTCTTCGATGCGGGCATTGGTACAGGAACCGACGAAGATGGTATCGATCTTGATATCGCGCAGCGGAGTACCTGGCTGCAGGTCCATATACTGCAAAGCCTTTTCCACAGTGGCCTTTTCATTATCGTCACCACAATCTTCCGGATCTGGGACCATCTCCCCTAACGGAAGGCCCTGTCCAGGATTGGTTCCCCACGTAACAAATGGGGTCAGCGAGGAGCCATCAATTTCCACGACAGTATCGAATTCTGCCCCTTCGTCCGTGGGAAGGGTCTTCCAATACTCAACTGCAGCATCCCAGTCTGCTCCTGTGGGAGCAAACTCGCGGCCCTTGACATACTCGAAGGTCGTCTCATCGGGAGCGACCATGCCAGCGCGGGCTCCTGCCTCAATAGACATATTGCAGATGGTCATGCGCGCTTCCATAGACATCTTGCGGATGGCCTCACCGCGATATTCAATGATGTGGCCCTGCCCGCCACCGGTACCGATTTTCGCGATAATGGCCAAGATGAGATCCTTGGCGGATACCCCCTCTTGCAGCTCGCCAGTCACCTCAATAGCCATGGTTTTGAATGGCTTTAAAGAAAGCGTCTGCGTAGCCATGACGTGTTCTACCTCAGAGGTGCCAATGCCCATGGCGATAGAACCAAAGGCGCCGTGCGTGGAGGTATGCGAGTCGCCACACACGATTGTCATACCCGGCTGGGTGATCCCCAGCTGCGGGCCAACTGTGTGCACAATGCCCTGCTGGGCATCACCCATAGAGTGCAAGCGCACTCCAAATTCCTCGCAATTTTTGCGCAGGGTCGATACCTGGGTGCGTGAAACCTCATCCTTGATTTCCAAGAGGTTGCCGGACTTGATGCCTTGCGTGGGAACGTTATGGTCCTCGGTGGCCAAGTGCAGCTCAGGGTGACGCAACGTGCGGCCGGCCAGCCGCAAGCCATCAAATGCCTGCGGACTGGTAACTTCATGTAGTAGCTGAAAGTCAATAAATATGAGGTCTGGTGCCCCAGCATCGCCGTGTTGGACGACGTGATCGCGCCACACTTTTTCTGCCAATGTCAGCTTCTGGTTCATAAACATCTCTCCACACTTGAAATCTCATAAGTTGGGACGTAGATTTCATTGTATGGGAGAGTATAGCGCAGTTTCCGGAATTAAGGTGTTGGATCGAGCAATGGCCATAATGATGGCCGCCGCCTACCACCCCTCCACCCTCAATGAATTATGCGAAACCACGGGGCTACCTCGGGCGACAGCACACCGATTGGCCACCGCACTCGAAGCGCACCGCATCCTCGTTCGCACCCCCGATGGAAAGTGGAAGGCCGGCCCGGCCCTTCCCGGCAACCGCGATCACCTCCTCGAGGCAGCCGGGCCAATCATGGAGAAACTGCGCGAACGCACCGGAGAATCCATCCAGCTCTATGAGGTCACCGGAAATACCCGCACCTGCATTGCCACCAGGGAGCCGGAATCCGGCCTCCACAACGTCGTACCAGTCGGGCGCCAGCTGCCACTTAGCTCCGGCTCTGCCGCACGCATCATTGCCGCATATGTAGACATCAATACCGAAGATGCCTCGTTTACCCAAGAAGACATTGAGGCGGCCCGAAACCAAGGCTATTCCGAATCTATTGAGGAACGCGAAGCCGGCTTAGCGTCCATCTCAGCGCCGGTTTTCGATAGTTCCGGAACCTTCCTCGCAGTGTTGTCGATTTCCGGATCTGCCGAGCGCTTCCGACCTTCCCCGGCCCAGAAATATGCCGACATTCTCACTTCCGCCGCACGCGAATTGAGCAATCTCCTCTAGGGCCCTCCCCAGCTTTACGATGCCCGCCGCCACCTAACCCCAAGGAGGCGGGCCCTTTTATTTCCCAAACCAGAAAATTAGAGAATCGCACCCACGCCTATTGAAACTCAAATGAAAACACACTGAAAACAACGGGGAACGTCCCCAACAAGAGAGGAACAGGCATCATGACCCACAACACCCACGAAGACCATACCCACACCCATGGCGCCGATTGCGGCCACGTTTCCTTCCCGCACGGTGACCACACCGACTATCTCCACGAGGGCCACATTCACCGTGAGCATGATGGCCACTGGGATGGGTGCGAGACCACCGAGCACGTTGAAGCCGAGACGCACGCCGACCACACCCATGGTGAAGGCTGCGGCCACGTAGCGATCCCGCACGGCGACCACGTGGACTATCTGCACGATGGCCACCGCCACGCCGCACACGGCGATCACTACGACGAGCACTAATCGCCTGTCGGGGCTTAGCCCCTTATCGCGCCGCCCTGGCCCCTGACGTTATGGGTCACGGCGGCCTTTTCTATGTCTGTTCTTTCGCTTTAGAACGCCCTGAAATTCACACCAGAAACATATCTGCAAGCTCGACAGGACGCGCTCTCTCATTTCTGTTAAAACTGACAGTCAGACCATTAGTTCTTTCCGGTTGCGTGCTACGGTTCTTCGAGTGATTACTAGTTGGAAGATTTTTCTCCAAGATTTTGTCCGCTTGTGGCGGACCCCGCAGGTCTGGGTGATCCTCATTGGTTTGATGATCACCCCAGCCCTGTATTCCTGGGTAAACATCTCCGGTTTCTGGGACCCATACGGAAACACAGAACACCTCAAAGTCGCCGTAGTTAATGAGGACAAAGGCGCATCCTCGGAGATGACCGGCCACTTAGACGTCGGCGGGCAGATGATTGACAAGCTTCATGACAATGACAAGCTGGGCTGGCAGTTCATGGACCGCCAGGAAGCCGAAGACGCCGTTAAGAAGGGTGACGTCTTCGCCTCGGTGATCGTCCCCGAGGACTTCTCAGCCGATTTCGTTAGCCTTTTTAAAGGTACCTATTCTCAGCCCACGCTGGAATATCACGTCAATGAAAAGCTGAACGCCATTGCACCGAAGATTACTGATACTGGCGCTTCGACCCTAGACACCACCATTAGCTCTACCTTTAAAGAGCAGGTAGCGGATTCGGTGGCCACTGAGCTAAAGAACTCCGGTGGCGATTTGAGCCAGAAGATTAACAGTACTGCAAACAAGACCGCGGATTCTTTTTCAGATACTGCAGATACGGTAGCTAACTCCCGCAGCCAGCTTGCTGACGTGCATTCCACCATCGAGAAAGCGCGCCCAACTATCGCGCAAGCCCGTAAGTCTTTGGGCACGGTGCAAAAGACCATCGATGATGCCCAGACCGCCCTGGATCAACTTAACTCCATTACTGCGGAGGTCCAGCGGGAAGTTACTTCTTTCTCCGATGATGCCACCGCCGCCTATGTAGAAGGCACGACCGCGATGGCAGATGGAACCGCCTCCGCCAATGCCACCGTAGGCTCGGTCTCTGGCAAACTACGCGGCGCACTCAATCGCGTCGGTGCCGCCTCTGCGGGCGCGGCAGGAATCGTCGGTGAAGCTGACCGGGCTATCGATCAGCTTGAAAAGCTTGCGTCTTCACCGGCCCTGCCCCCACAGGTTTCCCAACAGATTAAGGATCAGGTAGGAGACCTCCGCGAACGCAATGACCAGAATAAGGCCGTTCTCGGTGACTTAGATACTCTCAACGGCGATACGAACGACACCATCGATTCGCTCAATAAGACCACAGGCATGTTGGAAAAGATGGCCGCCCAAACGCGCGATGATTCCCACGCGCTGCGCGATAATGTGGCCGAAGGCCTACCCAAGCTCAATGCTGCGCTTTCCGACGTCACCGCTACCGCCGGCAAGCTTTCCGCCTCACTCGAAAGCCAGCAGGCACTGGTAGGGCAAACCGATGGGCTCTTGGGCGGCGTCGACGAGCAGCTAAGCCAAGCCCAGCAAGTAGTTGAGCGCTTTTCTGTGGACCTCGACGGTATTGAGGAGGGGCTTCGCGCCTCCCGCAGCGATGTGATTGCGCTGAGCAATACCGCCAATAACAATTCCATCCTGCAGTCTGTCAAGGGGCTGAACACCGATGAGGTGTCTTCCTTCCTTGCCTCCCCTGCAGAGATGGAAAGCCACGCCGTATTCCCTGTAAAGCACTACGGTTCCGGCATGTCCTCGCTCTTTATCAACCTCACGCTGTGGATTGGCGCGTTCATGCTGCTCATCATCTTCCGCGCTGAGGTAGACCCGCAGGGCCGCAAGAACCTCACCATTACCAAGGCTTACCTTGCCCGCTTCCTTTTGCTTTCCTTCTTTGCCATCGCACAGGCACTCATCGTGTCCATCGGCAACCTGGCCATTGGAGTTGAACATGCCAATGCATTGGCCTACGTCGTTACCGCAGTCATCGTAGGCCTGTGCTATCTGAGCATTATCTATAGCTTGGTTTCTACGTTTGGACACGTAGGCCGTGGCATCGCGGTGGTCTGCGCCTTCATCCAGATTCCGGGCGCATCCGGCACCTACCCCATTGAAATGACGCCGGACTTCTTCCGCGCCGTACACCCATTCCTGCCCTTTACCTATGGCATCGGTGCCATGCGCGAGACCGTTGGTGGTTTCTACGGCAACCGCTATGCACGCGACCTTGCCGCGCTCATCGGCATGGCCGCGCTCGCTTACCTCATCGGTACTGTGCTGCGCCGCGGCCTGTCCAACGTCAATATGCTGGTCAACGACGAACTGCATAAGGGCGGTTTGGTTATCAATGAGCAGGTCCATCTGGTCGGCAGCCGGTACCGCTTTACCGACCTCCTCCATGCCTTGAATGACCGCGAGGCGTATCAACAAAGCTTGGAGGATAAATGGAGCATGGCGCGCAGGAATTACTCCCAGCTGATGAAGATTACCGTCGCGGTAGGCCTAGCGTTAGTCGTAGCTTTGGGCATCTACTCACGCATTAACCCTGAAGAAAAGGCCATCATCTTCGGCCTGGCCTGCCTGGTCACGCTCATTGCGGTGGGGGTTATCTGCTCCCTTGAGTACGTCAAGCAGAGCATCGCGCACGATAACCGCCTGGTGGATCTCAGCGATGAGGAAATCCAGGAGCACCTCGAGCACCGACAGGAACACCCAAACCGCTACCTCCTAGAGGACTTAGACGAAGATTCCACACCTTCTAATACCAGCGAGACCAAGGAAATGCCCGCCGTTGATGGTGATGCCTCCGGAAAGGGAGGCGAGTAAGTCATGAAAAACATTCTGACCATCCTCCGCGATGACCTCCACGCCATTCGCACCAATGTAATGACCGCGCTCACCATTTTTGGCCTTGCCATCATCCCGTTGCTTTTCACTTCCTTCAACGTGCTGGCTAGCTGGGATCCTTTTGCTAATACCAACCAGCTCAAGATTGCTGTGGCTAGCGAGGATGAAGGCCACGAAAGCGACCTAGCCTCCATGAAGCTTAATCTGGGCGATAAGGTGCTCTCGCAGCTCAGCCGCAATGACGATATCGATTGGGTCATTACTGATAGCGCCGATGCAGTCGAAGGAACAAAGTCCGGCGAATACTATGCCGGCATTGTCCTTCCCAAAGACTTCAGCACGGACCTTCTCACGTTCTATGTAGAAGGAACCGAACCAAGCAAGCTCAACCTCTATACAAATGAGAAGAAGAATGCGCTGTCTACCACCATCACGCAAAAGAGTGCGGACGGCGTCATCCAGAAAATCGACGAGTCCTTCACCCGTGTGGTAGCCAATGTCGGCCTTGGCGTCGTCTCGAATTTTGATAAATACCTCAATGAGGACGATACCCAGACTGCACTCAATAACCTGCACAATCGCGTCAATAACGTCAGCACTCGCCTTGATGCTGCGGCTGGCACCGTAGGTGCGCTAAGCAATCTGGTCGACTCCACCCTGCCTCTTACGCAGGCTGCGGACAATATTCTCGCCGAGGCTGGACGCCAGGCTACGAAGACCAACAATGACCAAGGCGAAAACCCCATCGACGTTCTGCGCTCTACCCTCAATGACTCGGCTGGTTCGCTCGACGCTTCCTTGGCGGCTACAACGCAAAGCTACGATGCACTCTCTGCCCAGGTCGATGAGTTGCTCAATAATGCAAGCAACACCAGCGCACAAACGGCGCAGACCTACCGCACCGCTGCTGAACGGGTGGATGAGCAAACTCAGGCCTTTGAGGGAGTTCGCACTTCCATCAAGGACCAAGCCGATAAAGTAGCCCTACCTGCCGCGGTCGCGGGTGGATATAAGGCGATGATGGGCCAGATTGATGCCTCCATTGCCCAGAGCAACGCTCTGCATGACTCGCTCGTATCTACCGCCGATGACCTTGAGCAAGGCCGTGGCACGTCCCAAGACTCCCGGCAGCGCACCAAGGATGCCATCGCCAATGCCAAGCAGGCTGCTGAAAAGGCACGCCATTCCTATAACGAGAACCTCAAACCGCAGCTAGATCAGCTCAACCAGAGCGTCTCGGTTGTCGCGGACGATATTGATGCTGTCAAGCAGGACATCGCAGGCATTCGCTCCTCGGTTTCCGAGAATGACGAGTCGCCAAAGCAAAGCCTGGCGCGCGCCCGCGATACCACTGCCGGCCTTGCCGGCACCCTGCGGGAGCAAAGCGGCCGTTTCGCGGACATGGGCCGCAAGATCGACGAGGTGCGCCGTGGCGGCGATTTGGCCAAGCTGGCGGATATCGTCGGCAACGATCCAGAACTGCTTGCCTCTCGCATCGCCGCTCCCGTGGCTGTAGACCGCCAGCCGGTCTACCCTGTCGCTGCCTTTGGCGTGGGTATGACGCCGTTCTACCTCACCTTGTCGCTATGGGTAGGCGCCCTTCTGGCATGCGTGCTGGTGCGTACCAACGCCGAGCGTAAATACTTGCGCAAGGACGAGAACGGGAAGTACGACGAGAGCGAATTCACCCGTGGTCAAGCTTTCTTCGGCCGCTTTGCCACACTCGGCCTGGTCGGCCTCGCGCAGGCCACCTTGGTGGTTCTCAGCCTCATCTTCTTCGTCCAGATCGAGCCTGCTCACCCATTCATGCTCATGTTTGCCGCATGGATAGTCTCGCTGGTGTTTATGTTGATCATCTATGCACTTGTCATCACGCTCGATAGTGCCGGCAAGGCCTTAGCGGTGTTGTTGCTCGTGATACAAGTCTCCGGCTCCGGCGGCGCATACCCGCTGCCTTTGCTGCCTGAATGGTTCCAGAACGTGAGCCCCTGGCTACCAGCCACCTACGCCATCGATGCCTTCCGCAGCGCCATTGCTGGTATCTACCACGGCGATAGTTGGCGCGAGCTGGGCATGCTACTGCTATTTACCATCCCTGCACTCATCGTCGGCCTCGTTCTCCGCCGCGCCATGGATGCCTATCACAAGCGCATGCAGAAAGCGATTAAGAAGACGAAGGTAATGGCGTAGCAGCGCTTGCCGACGTCTCCCTTTCCGCCCTTCCTACACCGCCCACCAAGCCCTTTTCACGGCTTGGTGGGCTTTTTCATGGTCGGGTCCCACGCTAGTGCCCGAAAGACCTAGAAGGGGCTGAGAAAGCCACATACGCATCCGCTAAGAAGGACTCAGATACCCTTTATCGCTAGGTCTAGCTTCTTCTTAAGGGATTCCCTCGAACGCAGCTATCGGGCACGTACCCACTTACAGCCCACCTGAGTCCCTACTAAAGGACCGCTACGGGAGTCTACGTCCCGCTTTATCTCAGCGCCCATACCGTCCCGTGAGCAGGACGGTTAGCCCTTGGACATCGAGGCCTGTCCTACATGCCGCTAGACCGCACGGGTCTTAGGTAAAGAAAAAGCTGCGAGCCATGTGGCTCGCAGCTTTCCGTTGGTACCCCGTACGGGATTTGAACCCGTGTTACCGGCGTGAGAGGCCGGCGTCCTAGGCCGCTAGACGAACGGGGCGCGTTCGCAGCAATCGCACGCTGTGCGTTGCGGACTTGTTAAGAGTAAACGATGGGTTAATTCAGCACAAATCGCGCGGTCAAGGACGGTTTTGAGGGCAGGCGAAGGAAAACGCAAAAATTCCCGAGTCCGGTACTGCAGTGAGGGTTCTTCGTGGCCGAGGTGCGGATCGAATCAGTGGTTATTCCGCAAGCAATCTGTGGATAGTCCGTGGCCGAGAACGCTGTGCTAGTAGTACTCGGGATGGCGCTGTGCGTCGAAGTGCATATGCTGCAGGCTCCTATACTTCATACAAACGTTGGTGGGAAGGAAGTTGTGGATTATAGCGTTACTACCTGGCTGTGCTTTCGGGCTGTGCGCCTTGGCTGTGGTGCGTTTCGCTTTCTGTCACCCGCTCTCCTTTCTGTCTGTTTTCTGCTGTACTTGCAGTCTATGCCTGCACGTGCAGGACAGGAAGGGTTTTGCATAACTTCGCGGCGGTCTTAACCCTGGTCTCATTGGCAGCAGGCTGCTGACTGCGCGAACGAGTCCAATGGTCTGGGGTAGGTTATAACCAGTTTTACTTGCGTCGTGGTCACACCCCAGACTGACGCTAAAAAAGACATTGCCCCCGATATGAAAAACCCTCCAGCCTTTAGGCTGGAGGTCTTTGTACCCCGTACGGGATTTGAACCCGTGTTACCGGCGTGAGAGGCCGGCGTCCTAGGCCGCTAGACGAACGGGGCATAGAACTAGTGAGCCTGCCGTTTAAAGCATTTTCACTGCTGGCCTACCAGGACTCGAACCTAGAATGGCGGTACCAGAAACCGCTGTGTTGCCAATTACACCATAGGCCATTTGCTAACTTGCGTTGGGAACTTACTGCCTTCCGGCTGTGCTCCCTTGCTCGCTGCAACGTGTAATAACTATAATGATCAACGCGTAAACTGCCAAATCGCCAGCGCACACGCCATTTTCAGGCCAGTAAAATGGTTAATAAATATGCGGCAAATGACAGCGCTGTAGTTCAGCTGTCATTCGCCGCATCGAAGGGCGGGATTAGATATCTATCGCCGCCTTACGGGAGGCGCTCCTCCTACTGGGCCGCCGGCACATAAGGAGTCACTTCACGGGCCGCACGAAGGCGGGTCAGGGTGGACTCCTTGCCCAACAGCTCCATGGACTCAAAGAGCGGTGGGGAAACCTGGGCGCCGGAAATAGCTACGCGCAGTGCGCCGTAAGCCTTACGGGGCTTCAGCTCAAGGTCTTCAATAAGCGCTTTGGATAGTGCCGCCTCGATATTCTCGGTCTTCCACTCCGCAATGCCTTCGAGAGTCTCGATGCCCACCTCGAGCGGCTGAATGGCCTCTTCCTTGAGGTTCTTCTTCGCCGCCTTTTCATCGAGCTTTAGCTCGGCATCCGGGGTGACCAAGAAGCTCATGAGCCCATAGGCATCAGACAGGGTCTTGATACGGGTCTGCACAAGATCTGCAGCGAAAGCGAACTTCTCGCCGTCATAGTCGGCCGGGAAGTCCGTGTACTCGGTCAAGTAATTGCGCAGACGGAAGGCAAACTCTTCCGGGTCCAGCTGGCGAATGTGGTCCGCGTTGATAGCCTCGAGCTTCTTCTGGTCAAAACGGGCCGGGTTACCCAGCACATCGTGGACGTCGAAGTTTTCTACCAAGTCATCCATGCTGAAGATGTCCTGGTCCGCAGACAGGGACCAGCCCAACAGGGACAGGTAGTTGAGCATGCCCTCAGGGATAATGCCGTTATCGCGGTGATTAAACAGGTTGGACTGCGGGTCGCGCTTAGACAGCTTCTTATTGCCCTCGCCCATCACGAAGGGTAGGTGACCAAACTCTGGGGTGAACTCGGCAACGCCGATCTTCTTGAGGGCGTCGTAAAGCGCGAGCTGACGCGGAGTAGAAGAAAGCAGGTCCTCACCACGCAGCACGTGGGTGATACGCATCAGGGCGTCATCAACCGGGTTAACCAGGGTGTAGAGGGGCGCACCATTGGAACGAGCAACCACATAATCTGGCTGGGTTTCAGATTTGAAGGTCATCTCCCCGCGCACCAGGTCAGTCCAGGTCCAATCCTGCTCCGGCATGCGCAGGCGCCAGACAGGCTTGCGACCTTCGGCCTCAAAAGCATCGATCTGCTCCTGGGTGAGATCGCGGTCAAAGTTGTCATAGCCCAGCTTCGGGTCACGGCCGGCCGCCTTGTGGCGCTCCTCTACCTCTTGGGCAGTGGAATATGCCGGGTAGACAAAGCCACCTTCGATGAGCTTGTCCAAAACTTCCTTGTAGATGTCCATGCGCTGGGACTGACGGTAAGGCTCGTGCGGGCCGCCAACATTGATGCCTTCATCCCAGCCCAGCCCAAGCCAGGTCAGGGAATCAATGATGGCTTGGTAGGACTCTTCGGAGTCACGGGCGGCATCAGTGTCCTCGATGCGAAATACCAGCTTGCCACCGGTATGGCGGGCATAGGCCCAGTTGAATAGTGCGGTGCGCACCATGCCTACGTGCGGTGTGCCGGTTGGGGATGGACAGAATCTAACGCGTACTTCAGTCATGCCAACCATCGTAGTGGAGGTCGCAATCCCAGTCCGCACCAGCCCAAAGCGG
Source organism: Corynebacterium sp. ACRPQ (assembly GCF_022347225.1). Classification (NCBI taxonomy): domain Bacteria; kingdom Bacillati; phylum Actinomycetota; class Actinomycetes; order Mycobacteriales; family Corynebacteriaceae; genus Corynebacterium; species Corynebacterium sp. ACRPQ. Next base: position 56,079 of record NZ_JAKRNF010000005.1, on the reverse strand, counting down.
CCCTAAAACCTGCCCGGCGCGCAGCAATTTGCAGTCTATTCCTACACGCAAATTGGGGTAACTGGAAACAGGTTTCACTACAAAACCACAGGTCAATGAAACTGACTTTCATTACGTCTAACAGGTTATGGGAATCATTTTCTATAGTTTCTGGTGAACTTGTGAGAACTGTAGAAAGGCCTTCCCAACTGTGGCTTCCCCACGCACCCGTTTCCTTGCCACGCTGAGCACTTTGGCGCTTATCACTCCCGCCACGGCTGTCGCAGGCCCCGATGATGGCAAGCACATCGCTACCAATACCCACGTTGACTCCCCCAAGTCTTTCTGGGAGAACAACGATTTCGTCCTAAAGTCCGAGTTTGGCGGTCAAGAGCCCCCGATCGCAGACACTGTTGCTTGGGTGGGCAAGGGCTACAGCGCTACGGATAACAGCAACCAGTATCTCTATACGCTTCCGGCAAACGGGACCCAAGACTACATTGGGGCCCCTGGCACGACTTACTACACAGCACCGCACCAGGTATCCGGTAATACTTCGCCCATTTGGCTGGGCTTTGGCGCAGATGCTTCCCTGCCCACGGACAAATTTCGGGATGGCGTAACTTTCCTAGATTTACTAAGCGTTGATGGCCCCGGCGAGGTCGAGCTTTTCACCAATAAAGATGATGAGGACGGAACCCAGCTGCACCGTATGCTCGGCTCCTTCCCTGATTCACCACATTCGGCCTATCTCGTTGCCGGCACGCACACTCACAACTCCACGCTGTTTACCAAGCCCGGCCGTTACCGCCTGACCTACCGCACCAGTGCGCGCGGCAAGGACGGCCAGCTCATCGCCAATGAACCGCAGACCACCACCATCCAAGTTGGTGGGCAAAAGCCCAAAGAGGAGAAAACGCCGAGCCTCAAGGAGCGCTTCGCCCAGTCTGCGGCCGGCAACGCCGCTGCTGCAGGCTACAGCCTGAGCATGGCCCCCAAGTCCAATCCCGAAAAAGACGGTGACGACAAGCTCACCACCATTTCCTTCGACGCCAAGAACAAGGCACAAGGCACCCTCACGCTGCTTATCGACGGCTACTTCCTCACCGACCTCCCCGTTAAGGACGGGCATGCTCAGTGGGATGAATATATGGGCCCCGACCCGTCCCAGGTACAGGCCGTCTTCACCCCAGAGGGCGATGCCCCACGCTGGATATCCAAGCCCCTTGATTTCCAACCCGGCAAATCCAGCCACACCGATTCTTCTACCGGCGCTGATACGTGGCAGGAAACCTCCCAGCCGCGCCAGCTTGCCCCCACCGAGGAAACCGAGCTAAAGGAGCTCGGCTACACCATCCGCATGCGCAAGCAGGGCAATGGTGGCACCAAGATCGTGGTGGATACTGAGGATAAAAACTTCAACGGCCTACTCACCGGCGGGCTCTATGACACCAAAGGGGCGAAATACCCCACCGTGGATCTGGAAACCCCTATTACTAATGGCCACGGCGAGGTCTCCTTTGATGAGGGCGAGTACTTCAAGGGCTATTTTGCCAAGGTTAACCTCTTCCCCCATTCCACTCTGAAGGCCGGACATGCCAGCAGCGTAATCACCGAGTCCTTTGCTTTCGGCGAAAATTATGAAGTCAATGGGAAATTTTCTACTTCCACTGACGAACCGGAGACTACTCCCGGCGAGCAAGATACTCCGTCTTCAGCGCCGCAGCCAGGCCCCGAAAAACCGCAAACCGGCAACGCACAGTGCAGCGACAAGTACCTATTAGACCGTGGGCATGTAGATATCAAGGCCCAGCCTGTCGAGGGAGGCTTTGCAACGGTTCTGCGCGATGACACGGCGCAGGTAGACAAGAAATCTGTTGACCGCAAACTCGATGACGTTGTACTCGGTGTACACGATAATGCTCTTACCCCGCGCAATAAGAAGCTCGCGGGCAAGGAGTTCGACTTCCTAGGAAAGCCTGGTGAGCGCTTCTATCACCTGCCGCAAACCCAGGACCAAAACATCATTTGGCCAGGCTATAACACCCAGGATCTGAACTATTCCTTAACCAAGGACAATGCCGTCAACCTCAACTTGAAGCCCACCTCCACGCCGGACGGTCCCGAGTGGGGCGCATTCATCGATGGCACCCATGGCAAGGGCTTTTCGGTCCTCGCCAATTCGGCGGCTAAAGACTACACCATTGAAACCAACTTTCCGGCCCATACCCATACGCACTGGGCCTTTTCCAAGCCTGGCTTGTACACCTTTGAGGCCACCTATACGGCCACGGGCACAGACGGCAAGGAACTAAAGTCCGCGCCCCAAACCCTCACCTTTGCCGTGGGCGATGAGACTTTGGATTCCTGTTCCTTCCGCGCGCCGGGCACGGCCGGGAGCGGAGAGCCCAGCGAAAGTCCAACGGATAAGCCTTCCCAGGAGCCTTCCACCCAACCATCCGCCCCAGATACGCCGGACAAGCCAGCTCACCCCGGTAGGCCAGAAGAGCCCACAGGGTCCTCGTTTAGCCCGTGGAGTCTGGTCCTCCCAGCGGTTCTCGTGGTGGTTTTCAAGGCCTTTTATAACTTCTTCCGCGATAACGAGGACCTCATCCGCAAACGCTTCGGCCTCAACTTCTAAGCCTCTTCTACCCCACCAACTAGACGGGAAACCACAATGCATCATTCACCCTCCTTTGCCCCTCGGCGCGTCCCGCTGCGGCGCCGATTCATTCACGTATTCGCCGCCGTCTTTGCCACAGCACTGGCCTTCTTCTCCCCCGCCGCGGCACTTGCCTTTGATGAGGTCTTCGACTCTGGCCACGTAGACGCCTTCTATGTCACGGCCCCAGATGGTCAGCTACATCTGTCGATGAAGGAAGACATCACTGGATCGGGCGTTCCACGCTCTGGTGATGATGTGGTGCTCAAGGTTGTCGAGGATGCCTGGTCGGATGCCACCGAGGCCGTGCCGGAGATAGGCCAGCCCACCTACTTCCTGCCACAATCGCAAGACCAGCGCATCATTTGGCCGGGCTGGGATACCCAACCTGCACGCGATGGCGGCTTTGACAACGTTGACCTAGAATTCGCCGAAGTTTCCGGCCCGGGTTCGGTATATGTCTTTGAGACCAGCGGTTTCGGTGACATACAGACGGTTACTGATTCCGGTTCAATGGAGCTGACCAGCGGCGAGGTCATCAACCAACCCAATCCAGCCCACCGGCACGTCAACTGGGCCTTTAGCGAAGCCGGCACCTACACCATGACGGTGCGCGCCCATTCCAACGGCGAAACCAGCAATGCTGTGACCTACACCTGGGAAGTGGGCGACGGCGGCGATGCGTCCACAGCGAATCGATCGGCTGACACGGGCGAGGTTAGCAATGACCAAGAAGCTTCTAGCACCCAACGATCAGCAGACAAGGGCGGGGCTGCAGCTGCCGATAAGTCCGGCGCCTCCGGGGACGAAGAGTGCACCCCGGGCATGACGCCGCAGATCAAGGACGATACGGTCTCCCCCTCCCAGTGGCGCGATGCTGATGGCGCTACCTTTTATCTCTCCGATAAATCCAGCGTCGATCTGCCCCAAGAGGTAGGCCCAGTGCCAGCTGGTCAGGCGTGGATGATTGGTTCTACCCAGGTCGATGGCGTGCCGTGGCTCGGTGCTAATACCCAAAGTCCGACCATGCGCGAGAATATCCCTGGCGATGTCACCTGGGAGTTAGCAGGCTTCAAGGGCCCTGGCCCGATGATGGTCTACTCCCAGGGCGGACTGGGAAAGATTGTGGGCGATGAGTGGTTCCGCGGCAATGCAGATGCGGCGGAGGGCACCTATTCGATTGCCCCCAATACGCACGTGCACCCCAACTGGGTCTTTGGTGCGCAGGGCACCTATGACGTCACCATCCGCCAGGTGGCCAAGACTGGTGAGGGCAAGCAAGTTGTCGGTGAAGCGACACTTCACTTCGTGGTCGGCGGCGACAAGCCGGCTGAAGCCTTTGACAACGGTCACTTCGACTTGGGCGCTGCGGTAAATCCGGAGGGCGGCGACTGCGGGCATGGCGCTGCGGCAGGTGGGGCGTCGGCAAGCGCTGGTGGCTCTACCGCAAGCACCGGATCAAACACTGGCCAGGCCGCGCAGGCCCCTAGCAAGGGCGGTTCTTTAGCCAATACGGGGACTCCTATTGTTCCCTTTGGCATCGGAGCACTGGGCTTGGGCATGCTCTTCCTCGGCCTAGGCATTGCCCGCCTAGCTGTAGCTAAGGCAGCAGACTAATGGCGCGTGCGCTTTCCCATAGCCGCAGGATTCGGACCATAGGCGCGCTGCTGGCCTCCTGCCTGCTAGCCACAGGTTGTGCCCCCTCGGCCGCGTTGGATGCCGGAAACGGAGAGAAATTCACCGTGGTGGCCACCACCCCGATCCTCGCGGATCTCACGCGCAACATTGCGGGAGAAGATGCCCGCGTACAAAGCCTTATCCCCAGCGGAAAAGACCCGCATACTTTTGAGCCAACGCTGCGCACGGTACGCGATGTTGCCAATGCCGATTTGGCGCTGAGCAATGGCTACTTGCTGGAGCCGCAGTCTCTCATCGATACGCTGCACGAATCCACCGATGCCCCTGTGGTGGAAGTCGCCGATGCTGCCTCCACCCGCGGTGCCACTCTCGTGCCGCTGGTAGAAGATGTCTCGCTCGAGGCAATTTGGCTGGGTCTGCGCATCAGCGGCGCACAGCAGCGTTCTTCCGGAGTGGACTTCCGCATGGTCTCTGCCGATGGGCCAGGTAACGTCGCGGCCTATGTGGTCTCTACCTTCGGCACCCCGGAGGTCCTTTTTGACTCGGCCGATGGCATCGATGAAAAAGAAGACTCAGTGACCCTGCCGGCCAACGCCCACACGCACGTCTCTTGGGGATTTTCCCAGCCGGGGATCTACCACCTCGGGTTCCAAGCAGAGGGCACCGACGTCCAACACCTCACTGTGGCCGTGGGAGTAAACCCATCTAAAGGCATGCAAGTAATAGATTCCGGGCACCTGGATATTGCAGGTGACCTAGCCAAGCACCGCATTGACCTGCGCGATCAGGACAAGCGCTTCGACCCTGCCACCACCGTGGTGTCAATCCCCTCTTCGGTACTGCAGCCCATACCGCCGGATCCGGCCTACCGCTTCCTGGGCAGGCCGGGGTCGGATACCTACCTCTTGCCGCAGGCGGTGCTGGGAAAACACATCCACGGCGAGGTGGACCCGCACCTGTGGCACAACGTGGACAATGCCATCGCCTACGTCGATGTCATCGCCGAGGAAATGGCGCAGGCAGATCCTTCCCACGGGGCGTCCTACCGCCAACGGGCGGAGGCCTACACCCAGCGCCTGCGAAATACGGATACCTATGTTGACCGCGCCATTTCTTCTATCCCTAAAGAAAACCGGCACCTCGTGACCACCCACCACGGCTACGCCTATCTGGAGCAAGGATATGACATGTCGGTGGCCGGCTTCGTCACTCCCAATCCGGCCATCGAGCCTTCCCCACGCGAAGTCATTTCCTTGCGCCGCACGCTGGAGAACCTCCATCTGCCAGCCGTATTTGTAGAACCCGTGCAGCAGGCAAGCGCCGAGACCCTGAAGCAGGCTGCCGCGGAGCAAGGCGTGGAGCTGTGCCCCATCTACGGCGACACGTTCGATGACACCGTCAGCTCCTACATCGACCTAATGAAATTTAACGCTGATTCCCTGCAGCGTTGCCTGAACCCCGACCCCACCCATGGAGATAAAAATGCTTAATTTCGCTACTCGTACTGCCACCCGCACCGCCGCCTGCGTCCTTACTGCAGGTCTGGCACTTTCTACCAGCCCTGCTTGGGCGGGCGACCTGGCCCAGGTGGTCGGTGCCGATGAACACGTTGCCCCGCAGGGCGAAGAAAAGGTCATCGATACCGGTCACGTAGACGTTGGTGCCCTGCTTGATGGCACGGAGTCTGAGCTTATGGCCCGCGATGATGCCGGCGATAAGCCAGTCTGGCGTCACTTGGACGACCTCGTGTTTTCCGTGGGCGATAAGGCACAGCAAACCCTTCCCGATACGGATGACTTTGGCTTCGTTGGCGCTGAGTCCGGCGATAAGGTCTGGGTGGTTCCCCAAACCGAGCAAGTCGGCGTTCCCTGGCTGGGCTGGAATACCCAGGCGCCCTCCCTTGTCGACGCCGCCGACCGCGGCGTCACCATGGAATTCCTCGGCCATTCCGGACCAGGCGATTTCTCCCTCTTCTTACAAAACGGCGGCTTTGAAGCGCCACAGCTCTTGTGGTCCACCGCGCAGAAGAGCGATGAGGACTTCTGGGTAGACCTCAATACCCACACCCACGCCAACTGGACGTTTACGGAGCCAGGTACTCACCAGGTGGGGATCAGGGTGAAGGGCAAGACCAAGGACGGCGCCGATTTCAGCACTGATGGCGTACTCACCTTCGCCGTGGGCGATGATGCCGACGTCCAAGCGGCCCAAGACACTACCTGGAATCCAGACGATGCCCAGACCGCGGGCTCGTCTATTCCCACCTGGGTCTTTGTCCTCGCCGGCGTTGGCGTCGTAGTACTACTGCTGGCCCTGGGGCTCGCCCTGCGTTCAGCTAAGCGGGGCGATAGCCGTGGCTAAACCGCTCATTTCCGTAGCCGACCTGGAAGTATCGCTATCCCACCGGCGCGTAATCACCGGTGCGAACCTAGAGGTCCGATCGGGCGAATTCATTGGGCTTCTCGGGCCCAATGGCGCGGGCAAGACCACGCTTATGCGTGCCATTTTAGGGCTCATCCCATCCTCCGGTACCCGAGAGATCGGGGGAATCGTAGGCTACGTGCCCCAGCGGCACGAGGTGGAATGGGGCTTTCCCATCAATGTCTACCGCACCGTACTCAGCGGGCGCACCGGCATCATCGGCTGGTTCAAGCGGCCGCGTGCCGCGGACCACGCCGCGGCGGCAGAAGCTCTTCGCCTGGTAAACATGGAGGATTTTTCCACCCGCCCCATCGAAGAACTCTCCGGTGGTCAACGCCAGCGCGTGCTCATCGCCCGGGCCCTCGCCACACAACCACACGTGCTGCTGCTCGATGAGCCCTTTACCGGACTAGATGCGCCCAATACCGAATCGCTCCTCGAGCTTTTTGAAGAGCTTTCCCACCGCGGAACATCCATCATTATGTCCACTCATAACCTTTCTGAAGCCGCACATTCTTGCCACCGCCTCATTCTCTTTAACGGCACCGTGGTAGCCGATGATTCTGCGTCGACCCTTCTTCACCAGACGGATCCGTGGACAAAAACCTTTGGCGTGCGTGCCGGTTCCCCTTTGCTTTCTGCCATTGGAGTCACCGCATGATAGAAATTTCCTTCCTCGATTTCCTGCGCGACCTGGTCAATCCCCACCTTGACTTTCTCGCCCGCGCGGTAGGCATCTCCTTGCTTGCGGCCATCGTATGCGGCGTCATCGGCTGCTATGTCGTGCTGCGCGGCATGGCCTTTATTGGCGATGCCGTCTCCCACGCCGTATTCCCGGGCCTAGCCATTGCCTTCGCCCTGCAAACCTCGGTGCTCGTGGGTGGCGCAGTCGCCGGTGCGGTTGTGGCCTTGCTCATCGCCGCCTTTTCGCAGCGTCGCCACGTGCGCGCGGATTCCATCATCGGTATCTTCTTCGCCGCGGCCTTCGCTTTGGGCATGGTGATAATCTCGCGCACCGATGGTTATAGTGCCTCGCTGACAAGCTTCCTCTTCGGCTCACTCACCGGCGTTTCCCGCACCGATATTATCGTCGCGGGCTGCGTGTGCGCCGTAGTTGTCGCCATCGTTATTGCCTTTGGCCCCCAGCTCAACGCCACGTGCTTGGACCGGGAAACCGCCCGCGCAATGGGCTTGCCTGTCTTTGTGCTGGACATCATTTTGTACCTGTGCGTCACGGCCGCAGTGGTCATTTCCGTGAGCACCATCGGCAATATCTTGGTCCTCGCGCTGCTCATCACTCCGGCCGCAACGGCACGCCTGCTAAGCACAAATCTAAAGACCATGATGTGCCTTTCTGCCCTCATCGGTGCGCTGTCGAGCTTCCTCGGCATCTACCTGGCGTGGGCCATTGACCTGCCGGCCGGCGCCACCATCGTGCTCACCCTCACCGCCATTTTCTTGGTTGTATGGGCCATCCATCCACTGCTCGGCGCCCGCAAGCACGCAGGTGCCTCGCTTTCCGACGCCCCACACCCCACCCCACGAAAGGAATCCGTCTCCTCATGAAACCTGTCTGCCGCACTGCGGTGGCCCTCGGCACCGCGGGACTGATAAGCCTCGGCGCCCTTCCGGGAGCGGGAGTAGAACTCTTCGCGCCCGCCACCGCATATGCAGAAGAATCCACCGATTCTTGCTCTGCCAGCGACTTCGACCTCATCACCAAGGGCCACCAGGATATGGCGCTCAGCGGCGATTCCGGCGATCTCAGCTTCAAGGTCAAAGATGATGATAAGGACATCGAGCATGACTCTGAGTCCTTTGCCATTGAGGTATCTGATGACCTCAAGCAGCCGCTTTCCGAGCTCAGCGATAGTTCCCTGCCCGATGAAGGCTGGGTACTGCCGCAAACGCAAGATCCCAACGCCCCGTGGCTGGGTTTTAATACCCAAGAGCTATCTCAAGATCTCCTCGCCACCGGAGACACCGCTACTTTGAGCATGGCTATCGCGCAGGGCCCCGAGGATGGCCGTATCGTGGCCTATCAGATGGAGCTTGGTGGCCCCAAGGTACTTATGGATACTGCCGATGGCTCCGCCTGGGACTACCCCGGCAACTCCCATTCCCACCCGGCCTTTGTCTTTACCGAGCCGGGTACCTATGCGGTGAGCTTTACCTTTGAGCTTCCCGACGGCTCCCGACACCACCTCCATGCCGGTTTCCTCGTCGGCGAGCAGGCCACGGCGACAGACCTGTGCGGCGTGGACTATACCGATGCTGACGCTGCTACCGGCAACGGTGGCGACTCAAATAGCCGCCCCAAGCAACTGGAAAAAGACGTCAAAGACGTAGACAAAGCCATCGCTGGCTTGGACAAAGAGCTCGACAAGACCCTGCAGGAGGGTCAGAAATTCCTGGAAGGCGGTAATCCGCAACAGGGCGAAAAAGAATCTGGCAAGGATAAAGCAGGCAAGCGCAAGCAGGCCACCCGCACCAAGGCACAAGACGCTGGGAAGGATGGAGCTCCACATGGCACGCCCTCCACGGGCTCAGCTCAAACCTCTGGTACTACGCGAAAGTCCGGTTCTGGTTCTGGGGCTACCACCCACCACTCTGCTAGCCGTGTGAATGATTCTGCCTCTACTGCGAAAACCGGAAAGAGCACGGCCACTGGCACGAGCTCGCACCGTTCTGCTTCCACCAGCGGTTCTTCCCACTCGACAGCCAAAAAGTCCACCGGCTCCCGGGACGCAAAGTCTACTAAGCGTACTAAGGGCAAGGCTGCGGGCTCCGCTAGTGCACAGCAGGTTCCGGATGCCGGCGCTGCGGAAGGCAGCGACTCTGAGAATGTACTGACTAACGCCGCCGCGTATACCGCTACCCTGGCAAAAAGCAGCTTCTGGGCGGGCCTTCTAGCGGGACTAGGCGCATTCGCGCTGGTGCTCGGCATCGGCCTGTTGGTCTATGTCCAGTTCTTCCGCAAGAAGAAGGCCCCAACCCAGCAGCCTGCCGATGATGCTACGACCCACCTGCCGCGCGTCTACTAGCACAGTGCTCTTGAGCAGCCAACGATAAAACTAGGCCCAGAGGATCTCTCCTCTGGGCCTTATCCGTGGCTAAGCGCCGCTGTTTTATACCCTGGTCTTAGACGAGAGGAAGTCCCAGACCACCCGTGGAGTATCTGGCTGCCAGAACCAGGTGTGGTCCTGTGGAACCTTGACCAGCTGTACATCCTTCTGGCAGCCGTTAAAGCTCAGGCGTTCCGAGCCGCCTGCTTCCGGAGTAGCTTGGAAGGTCATATCGCAGCGATTGCGCTTCAGGTAGCCGCCGAGCACGGTACGCACTGGGAGATATCCAGCCTCGTGCCGGTCACCGCCTTCATAGGTCATCATCTTGTCATTGACACCATGCATGATGAGGGTATTCATCGGCGCATCGGCACAGTTGACCTCAACCGGGTTGTAGAAGGCGCCCGAAACCATAGCTACAGCAGCAAAGGTGTCCTGTGCGTGGCAGCCAAGCACCGAGGTAAAGCCGCCGCCGTTGGACATGCCCATGGCGTATACGCGGTTTCGATCTACGTGGTAGTCCTTGTCTACCGAATCAAGAATGCGCTTGATAAAGCGGATATCCTCCCCATCGCGGGTCTTGGCATAGGGCGCTGCCTCCCAAGCTCGCTCAAATCCCTCTGGATAGACGATGATGGCCTCGTTATTGGCCTCGGTGGTCTGCATGCGCGCGTAGCTGGAGTAGTTCTCCGGGGAATCTCCCCACCCACCGAAGCCGAAGAGAACGGGCGCCGCCTTTTCCGGCGAGTAGTGGTTTGGAATACGCAACAAGTACCTGCGGGTCTTACCCTCGTGCTCCATCTCTAGGGACTGCATGGAACCCGGCGCAAACGGCGGGTTGGGATTGATGCTGGTATCTACCATTGCCGGCTGCGGCGCTGGCTCGGGAAGAGATGATCCATCCGGAACAGGGGCTGCAGTGTCATCGCTGCTGCCACCTTCTACTGGTGCCGGGGTGGATTCCTTAACACCTTCTGGAACTAGGTGGGACCCATCGGGCTGCGGGGTAACCGGCTTTGCATTTTCGGGAGCAGGTGCTGGAGCTGGCGCTGGCTGCGGTGCTTCTTCAGGGCCAGGGGCGGGTGCGGGAGCTGGCCCTTCTTGTGCATGGGCAGGCGCAGCACACACAAGCGCAGCGCTAGCCAGCGCAGCAGCGAGGATTAGGTATAGGGAACGATGAAGAAACTTAGTAACATTAGCCACAAGGTTAAAATTAACCACATTATTCACTTGATTCACTGTTTACACGCCCAGTGCACACTCAATTCTGTAAGAAAAGCCCTAGGCATTAAGCTAGATCCCCATGCACGAAGACAGACCAAGCACCGCCCCCGATTTTTTGCTTTCGCGAGCAACGGGGTCTGTCCGTACCCAAGGTGCGCGCCACACTTTTAACGACACCGACGCGGCGATTTCTGCCCTGCGCAGCAAAGATGTTGACATGGTCGTCGGTGCGATTCCGTTCGACTCTGACACGCCCGCCGCGCTAACGGTGCCGGCGGCCATCATTCGCGAAGAGGGCCCTTTGGAGCCGCACGCCTATTACCGCAATAAGAGCCTAAACTCGCGAGTGGTCGGATTCGATCCAGAACCCGAAGAGCACCTGCGCCGCGTAGAAGCAGCCATCGGTACCATCGAGACCTCCAAGCTGGAAAAGGTGGTTTTGGCCCGCGCCGTAGATATCGAATTCCCTGAGGCTATTGATCCCCGCCTGGTCGCGGCACGCCTTATCGACCTTTCCGCCAACCGCGACGGCTTCATTGCCGATCTCTCCCCAGCTGGGCGGCCGGGCGCGATGCTGGTTGGTTCTTCTCCAGAAGTATTGGTCAAGCGTCAGGGCTCGACTGTTTCAGCTTTCCCCTTGGCAGGCTCCTCCCCGCGGCGCGCCTCAGCAGCCGAGGACCACATCGCAGGTCAAGATCTCCTGCATTCTGCCAAGGATCTTCATGAGCATTCCTTCGTAGTGGAACACCTGCGCCATGTCCTGAGCCCACTGTGCGAAAGGCTAGACATTCCGGATACCCCGCAACTTATTAGCACCAATGAGATGTGGCACCTTGGCACGCCAATTTCCGGAACTCTCAAGGATAAAGACTTGACCGCACTAGAGCTTGCCCTGGCAGCACACCCCACGCCGGCCATCTGTGGCACGCCTGCAGAGGCCGCCCAAGCCCTCATTGAGACGGCAGAAACGGACCGTGGATTTTATGCCGGAGCAGTCGGCTGGTGCGATAGCTCCGGCGACGGCGAGTACATGGTGGCTATCCGCTGCGCAGAAGTGGCCGGCGATGGACTTTCCGCGCGCGCGTGGGCGGGTGGCGGCATCGTAGGCGATTCCGACGCCCAGGCCGAACTGGAAGAAACCACGGCCAAGCTACGCACCATATTGAAGGCGCTCAGCCTCTAGGCTGCACGCTTGGCGACGAGCACGACATCGTTGTGGTGGTGCGCACCGGCGCCTTCGCTCAGGTGGCGCTCACGACGCGTTAACTCGACCGTCTCTAGCTCGCGCAGGTTTTCCGCCAGCCATTCCGGCATCGCTATTTCTGCCGACTCCATATCGTGATGGACATAGAGCAGTGTTCCGCCTGGCGCCACCAATCGCTCCAGCTTTTCCACCTCTTCTGGCGTGGCGTGTACCCCGCCATAGTGGACGCTGACCAAGTCAAAGGGCTCATGGCTAAAGTCACTAAACGTGGCGACCTGCGCCGCGACACCGCGGGCTTTAGTGCGTGCGACGGCAGTCGGGGCGAAATCAATTCCCAACACATCCCATCCGTGGTTCTTTAGCCAGAGTGCATCCGCACCTTCCCCGCACCCAATGTCGAGGGCGGTTCCGGGATTAAGCCCCGCGGCGTAATCGACAAGGGTCGCATTGGGATTGCCCGACCACACCTGCTTAGAACCCTGATAGCGTTCCTCCATTTCCCTGGAGGTGGGCACGTAGCCGCGGTGTTCGTGGTGGCTTGGGTTATGCACGGTGGATGGTATTGCGTAGGGTGCCGAGGCCGGGGATTTCGATTTCGATGGTGTCACCCGGGACCATAGGAGCGGTGCCAGCCGGGGAGCCGGTGGTGATGACATCGCCAGGCAGCAAGGTATAGGCAGCAGAAATCTCCTCCAAAATGCCGCCCATCTTCACAATCATCTGGTCCGTATTGGAATCCTGCTTTTGCTCGCGAGAACCCTCGTGCGTCAGGTAGGCATTAATCTTCTGATCGTCCAGATTCAAGCTATCCAGATCGGTTTCGATCCACGGGCCGAGCGGGCAGAAGGTGTCAATACCCTTGGCCCGAGCCCACTGACCATCTTTGAACTGCAGATCGCGGGAGGAAACGTCATTGCAGATGGTGTATCCCAGCACGTGGTCTTTCCAGTTCTCGGCCTTGATGTTTTTCGACGGCTTAGAAATGACCACGGCAAGCTCGCCCTCAAACTCGACATTGGTGGCGTAGTCCGGAATCTTGATTGCAGCATCCGGGCCAATGACCGCGGTAGATGGCTTGATGAAGATGGTGGGTGGAAGGCTATCGCCAGACTTTTTGAAAACCTCGGCAACGTGGTCCGCATAGTTGCGCCCAAGCGCTACTACCTTGGTGGGAAGGGTCGGCGCCAAGAGGCGAACCTCGTTAAGTTTCCACTCGCGGCCGGTCGGCTCCGGAGGAGTAAAGGGCGTGCCGGCAATTTCCTTTGCTACTAGCTCTTCCATTGGGGCGTCTTTTGGCCCATCGATAATGGCGAAACAGATTCCTTCTGGGTGTGCAATTCGTCCTAAACGCATAGCGGCAATCCTACTCAATAGCCACCTTCACATGTGTGCAAAGGATACGGTGTTAATTAGTTAATTTGAGTAAATTTCCTTTGCCCATTACTCACCGTTACTAACCTCGGTGCCGACTACGCCAGGAAACGCTGGGCACTTGGGGCGTCGGCAAGCGCCCAGCACAAGAAGCCAGTCTCTATGCGACGAGAAGCTGGGCGATTCGGTCACCGACTTCGACAGTGTCTATTGGTTCGGCACCGCGGCGCGCAACGTCCTGCGCCACCGCATCCTCAATACGCTGCGCATTAGACTCATCTCCCACGTGGCGAAGCAGCATGGCGACGGACAAGATTGCCGCCGTTGGGTCCGCAATCCCCTTACCCGAAATATCTGGTGCAGAACCATGCACCGGCTCGAACATGGAAGGATTCGCACCTGAGGCATCGATGTTTCCGGAGGCAGCAAGCCCAATGCCGCCAGTTACCGCACCGGCCAAATCGGTGAGAATGTCTCCAAACAGGTTATCGGTGACAATGACGTCATAGCGCGCCGGATCAGTCACCATATAAATGGTTGCAGCATCAATATGCTGGTAATCCACCTGAACCTCTGGAAACTCGGCGGCGACTTCATTAACGGTGCGCTGCCACAACCCACCAGCATTGACCAAGACATTTGTCTTGTGTACCAAGGTCAGATGCTTACGGCGCTGCGCTGCCCGCGCAAACGCATCGCGCACTACCCTCTCCACGCCAAAACGAGTATTTTGCGATACCTCGCTGGCCACCTCGTGCTCAGTACCCTCACGCAAGGTACCGCCGTTTCCGCAGTACAGACCCTCGGTACCTTCGCGCACCACAACGAAATCGATATCGCCCGGTTCAGCGAGCGGCGAGGAAGCGGTGGGATAGAGCTTGGAGGGGCGCAGGTTCACGTGATGATCCAGCGCAAACCGCATCTTTAGCAACAGCCCCCGCTCCAGCACGCCAGGCGGCACCTCACCTGGGGCGCCAATCGCCCCCAGCAGGATCGCATCGTGTTCGCGCAGGCTCTTCAAATCAGCGTCCGTGAGAAGCTCCCCATTGCGAAGATAACGCCGCGCACCGAGGTCATACTCGGTGGTCTCGATATCGGAACGAACGGCTCGCAGCACCTTGAGTGCCTCGGCCGTCACTTCTGGTCCAATTCCGTCTCCGCCAATGACCGCAAGTTTCATTGTATAAGATTCCTTTCTCACAGAGTGGATATGAGATTACCTTAGCAAAAGAAACCCGCACAGCGCAGGAAATTACCTAGCACCACGCGGGTTGAGATTCTGTTGCAGTCCGCAGCCTTATGCCTCCATGTTCAGCTGTTCACATTCAGCGCCCAAGGCCGCATTAATTTCGGCGATGAGATGCTCGGGCACCTCGGCTTCCACGCGCAGAATCAGCACAGCATCAGATTCCTGTTTACCGTGCGTCAGAGCGGCCGCCACGATGTTGATTTCCGCAGCGCCCAACTTGGTACCTACCGTTCCTAATGCACCAGGGGCGTCCGCGTAGCGGAAGAAGAGGTTGCGGCCGGTAGCACGCATATCTACGCCGCGGCCGTTGATGCGAATGAACTTTTCGGTTCCATCGACGCCGATAAGTGCGCCGGTGAGCGAGGAGATCTCGCCATCGGCCCCGATAACCTTTACCTGCAGGGAAGAGCGGTGCCCCTTGGACCCCGCATTGGTAGATACCTCCACCTCTACCCCACGACTATTCGCGATCTGCATTGCATTGACAAAGGTCACCGGTTCCGAAGTCACGCCGCTAAACAGACCCCGAACGGCAGAAAGTCCTAGCACCTCCACGTCTTCGGTAGACAACTCGCCACAGGCCTCCACCTCGACGGCAACGGGAGCCTGCCCCAAAAGGCGGCCAGCAGTAAGTCCTAGCTTGCGGGCGAGGTCCAACCAACCAGCAACTTCTTCTCTCACTGCCCCGCCGGAGACGTTGACCGCATCCGGTACAAACTCTCCTTCAAGCGCCTTCAAGACAGACTCCGCTACATCGGTTCCCGCACGGTCCTGGGCCTCTACGGTGGAGGCGCCTAGGTGCGGGGACACGGTAACTTGCGGCAGCTTAAAGAGCGGAGAATCAGTGCACGGTTCCGTGGCATAAACGTCAAAGCCCGCACCTCGATGATGTCCCGACTCAATAGACTCAGCCAGAGCCGCTTCATCTACCAAACCGCCTCGCGCTGCGTTAATGAGAATCTGTCCTGGCTTCGCCTTGGCCAAAAGCTCCCTATCAAACATTCCGGCTGTCTCCGGAGTCTTTGGCAGGTGAATGGTCACGAAATCGGAACGCGACATCAGCTCTTCTAGCTCAACTAATTCCACGCCCAACGCCGCCGCGCGGGCTGGGTTGGCATAGGGATCGTGCGCGATAATGGTCGTCTCAAAGGACTTCAGACGCTGGGCAAAGAGCTGGCCAATGTGCCCAAAGCCAACAATGCCGATGGTCTTTCCGTAGACCTCTACGCCCTTGAAAGAAGAGCGCTTCCACTCCCCTTCGCGCAGGGACCGGTCGGCCGCTGGTACTTGGCGCGCCGTCGCTAAGAGCAGTGCAATCGCCTGTTCACACGCAGAGTGAATATTCGATGTTGGCGCATTGACCACCATGACGCCCTGGTCTGTGGCCGCCGGAATATCGACATTGTCCAGCCCCACCCCGGCACGGCCCACAATCTTGAGCTTTGTGGCCGCTTCCAATACCTCTGCATCAACGGTTGTGGCAGAGCGCACCAGCAAAGCCTCTGCCTCCGGAACCGCGGCGAGGAGCTCGGCACGATTCGGCCCATCCACCCAACGGACCTCAACAGAATCCCCCAAGGCCGTAACCGTGGACTGGGCTAATTTATCGGCAACAAGGACTACCGGCTTCGACATATCTTCCTTCGCTTAAATGAAATGCGGTGCACGCGGGTTGCCCGCGTGTCAAGGAAGTGTAGTTCAGTCAGGAGTGCCCTGCTTGATTTTTGCCTTAAATTCTTTCACTCGACCGAATTCCGGCCCCAGAGCCACTAAGGATCCGTCCTCAAGGCCCGCTACAGCAGCCATGCTGTGCTTATCCGCTAGTGGATCGGCAGTCGGCACGACCAAAACTCTTCCGCCGTAGGCTGCCGCAGTAATAACGTTCGCGATGGGGCTATCCTTAGTGGCAACGATATTTGGCGCCATCTGGCCGTCCCTGCGGGACTGTGCTGGGATGGGTTGGCTCTTTTCCTCTCCGGCATCAAGTTCGCCTTCATACGGCACCCAGGCAGGACGCAGCTCCATTTGGGGAGTCTTATCCAGCCGTGCAATATCTTTTACCATCTGCTCCGGCGAGGCTACCACCTTGGAACCATACTGGAATGCCGTGAACTCCCCTAGTGCCTTATGCGTTCCTGGATCCTTGATCACGCTGAATTCACCAGAGGTTTCCGTCCACGGCACGTCGCCGATTACCACCAGGCGGCTTACCCCTAAGTCCGTGAGCAGCTTATGGATTTCCAAACGCCTAGCATCGTCATACTGCACTGCTGGCAAATGCTGGTTTACCGCCAAGGTCGCTGCACGAAGAATAGATTTATCATCCGGGGCAAAAAGGACAAGCGAATCCGAATCTTCAAAAAATAGGCGGCTAGCTTCAATTCCAATGGGGTCATTGACAATGACCAACTTGCCATCGAATTTCGGATCAATCAGACGGTTTTGGTTTTCCGCCTTGGCCTTGCTGAGATCGATTTCGGACTCATCCAGATCGGACAGACCACGCCTAACCAGCTTGGATTCTGTGACCGGAGTGCCACAGGCTGCTAGCGCTAGTGAAGCAACCAGCACTGTAGCGGCCAAGCGCACAGATTTAGCGATCAAAAGCTTGCGGCCCTTCCTCTCCACCAAAAAGGTTTGCTTCATCCACATCGCGGATAACGGGTTTCCCTAAAGCATATTCCACGATGCCCAAGAAACGGTGACGGCGATCCGCAAGGAATTCACGCGGCTGAGATGCGCGCAGGAAATCCAGGTTCATTTCGTGGGATGCTAGAACCTCATCAAATTGCGCATCTTCCATGATGGACTTGGACTGAACGCGAGGTAGGTAGCGGTTGGGGGCGAAACCGTCGAGCACTACCTCGGTTCGTTTGCCCATCGGGGTGTAGTTCATCACCGACTCAGCCAAGACGGGATCAACTCCGTGACGCTTGCACCAATTTAGCGGGAATACAGGGAAAAAGCCTGGCTTGAGCTCTTCAAAGGTATGCCGGGTGAAGGTCTTTCCGGTGCGCCAGTCCTTCGCGCCGCGAGCCATGAGGAGGGCATAGAGTCCGTGCCAGACGCCGTCTTTGTCATCTACGGAAAGCAGCCGGGATTCACGGAAGGTGGCATCAGCGACGGTCTTCGGCGTCTCATCCGTTGCACCGGCTACCCATTCGGTGACCTCATCTACGTCGCGAGCTGCACGCAGCTGCACTGCAGAAGAGCCGTAGAGCTCGCCAAAGACGCCACACCAGAACCATTGGTTGATGCGGTTCCAGGACTGCTCGGTAGAAAGCGCTCCGCCGCGCTTGGCCAAGCGGGCGATAATGACTGCCAGGGGAACAATCTGCTCATTAAACGGAACCTGATCCATGCTGAGGATGCACCGCTGCGCCAAGAACTCGGATACCTCGCGGAAGGTGATACGCAGATCGTTGGCTGCCGACTTGTACTCCGCCAATGACAATTTCAAAATATCCTCGCGCTGGCCACCGGCACAGCCCTTTTCACCGGAAACCAGAAGCGATACTGCAGAAAGAAACTCGGCGCGCCCAATTCCATCCAAAGCTGGGGACTTACGCAGATCCTTTTCCACTTCTTGCCAATCAGCGGCCAAGTGGAAGCTGGGATCCTCAGAGGCAAAGACGGCAGTGAGCAGATCGAATACGTCCATCTGCAGGCCGGCCGAGTTCGCTTGGGCAAAAATCGAGCCGATGCCGGCTCGCTCCGTCTCGCGGGAAAGTCGAATCATTGGCAGGTCATAACCGGACAATGGCCGAATGATGCGATTATTAAAGGCCGCCAGTTCCGCGCTGTATTCCTGCTTGGTCGCCGCAAGTTCAAAAAGCATACCGACGCCATCTTCGCTCAGCAGAGAAGCCACGGGAATGCACATATTCTCTAGCGCATCCTCGCGCGTTAGGATGTCGCCCTCAATTGCCGGTGCGAAGTGCGAGCGAATCTTACCGTCTTGATTGACCGCGAAGATGGCATCATCCGGCAAAAGATCGCCGCGTACGGCTGCGCGAATATCGATAAAGAACCGGCGGTGAATCTTCTTCTTGCGGAAATCAGTGGTATCTACAAAGCCTTCGCCGTTGAAGCAGTGATACAGAGTGGTCAGGCGCTGCTGCCCGTCTAAAAGGAGCAAGCCGGGGTCGACGCCAGTGTCAGGTGCGCCCGCAAGGGCACGGGGACGAAAGCGCATCTTTTCGTTTCGGGTGTCAAGAGCCATGAGCGCACCGATGGGATAGCCGCGCAGCACGGAAACAATAAGAGATCGAATACGATCTTCATCCCAGGCATAGCTGCGCTGGAAGTCAGGTAACTGGATATCCCCGCGATCAATTCGTGCAAAGAGGTCTTTGAGATCGTAGCTTGGCGTCGTAAAACCCATGGCCCTCATCCTACTCCCCGCACCGGAGTTTTACCTGACACAAATAAAGCAAAACCCACGGTAAACGTGGTTGTTTACCGTGGGTGTGCGCTACAGACGCCGCCTTTTATTCCTAGGCAGTTGCATCCAGCGGGTTCTTGACCCAGCTCATCAAATCGCGCAGCTTGGTGCCGGTCTTTTCAATGTCGTGCTGCGCAAATTCCTCACGCAGACTCTCCAGCTCCTTGTTGCCGCCCTCAATATTGGCCAGCAGGTGCTTGGTGAAGGTGCCATCCTGGATATCGGACAAGATATCCTTCATGCGCTGCTTCGCATCGGCATCAATAACGCGAGGGCCAGAAATGTAGCCGCCAAACTCTGCGGTATCAGATACCGAGTAGTTCATGTTGGCGATGCCGCCCTCAAACATGAGGTCCACGATGAGCTTCATCTCGTGCAGCACCTCAAAGTAGGCCATTTCTGGTTCGTATCCAGCCTCGGTCAGGACCTCGAAGCCGGTGCGAATCAGGAACTCTATGCCACCACACAGGACGGCCTGCTCGCCAAAGAGGTCAGTAACCGTCTCTGCTTCGAAGGTCGTCGGGATAACGCCGGCGCGCGCACCACCGATGGCTGCTGCATAAGACAGGGTCAGATCGTGGCCTTCGCCCTTAGGATCCTGTTCGGTAGCAATCAAGCACGGAACACCCTTGCCATCAACGAACTGACGGCGAACCAGATGGCCAGGCCCCTTTGGTGCAACCATGCCAACGGTGACATTAGCTTGCGGTTCAATCAGCTTGAAGTGAATATTCAAGCCGTGCCCAAACAGCAGCGCATTGCCGTCTTCCAAGTTGGGGGCAATTTCATCTTCAAAGATCTGCTTCTGAGAGGTATCTGGTGCCAACAGCATAATTACGTCTGCCCACTTGGCAGCCTCTGCAACGGTCTTGACCGCAAAGCCTGCCTCCTCAGCCTTTTCGGCCGACTTGGAGCCTTCACGCAGCCCAATAACAACCTCGACGCCGGAATCCCGCAGGTTCTGCGAGTGTGCATGCCCCTGGGAGCCGTAACCAATAACGGCTACCTTGCGACCCTGAATGATAGACAGATCCGCATCATCGTCGTAGAAGGTTTCAATAGCCATGTCGTAGTCCTCAATTCTGTAGTGATTGTAAGTTCAATGAGTTAACGTCCCAGCTAGCACTATACCATTGTGCGAGACACAGCGCCCATATAGTGGGATTTAATTTCGCGGGGGTGCCATCGCCTTGGGACCACGCCCCAAGGCCACGTCACCAGACTGCACCAGCTCGAGCACACCGAATGGCTCCAGGACATCGAGAAGCGCCGCCAGCTTGCCAGGGGTACCGGTAGCCTCCACCACCACTGATTCTTGTGCCACGTCTACCACGCGGGCACGGAAGATATTAACGGCATCGACCACCTGCGGCCGGTTGGCATTATTCGCAGCCACCTTGACCAGCATCAGGGCTCGCGCCACCGTCGAGTCCGCTTCGAGCTCCACCACCTTGATGACCGGCACGATCTTGTTGAGCTGCTTGGTTACCTGCTCCATAATCCTTTCGGAAGCATCGACCACGATAGTCAGCCGGTTAATCCCTGGATTTTCCGTCTGGGCAGAAACCAGCGAAATGATGCTGTAGCCACGCCGGGAAAACATGCCGGTCACGCGCGACAGGATTCCCTCTACGTCTTCTACCAGGACCGACAGGGTATGCCGGGAAACGCCACTGGGGGCCATGCCTATACCTCCTGGATAGTCTCGTCGATATCGGCAGGAGCTTCTGCTGCCGATTCATTGTCAGCAAAAAGCGGGCGCAAGCCACGGGCATATTGAATTTCTTCGTTAGAAGCCCCACCGCCAATCATTGGCCAGACCTGGGCATCCTCACCAACGATGAAGTCAATGACCACTGGGCGGTCATTGATTGCGCGGGCCCGTTCGATGGCCGGCACTACTTCTTCCTCACAGGTAACTCGTATAGCTTCGCATCCCAGTGCCTCTGCCAAGCGGACAAAGTCCGGGGTATAGACATCTCGTTCTCGCAGCTTGGTATTGGAATAGTTCTCGTTAAAGAACAGTGTCTGCCACTGACGGACCATGCCGAGGTTGCCGTTATTAATGACGGCAACCTTAAACGGAAAGCCCTCCAAAGCCGCGGTGGTGAGCTCCTGGTTAGTCATTTGGAAGCAACCGTCACCGTCAATCGCCCACACCTCCTTATCCGGGCATGCTGCCTTAGCACCGAGGGCCGCCGGGACGGCATAGCCCATAGTTCCGGCACCACCGGAGTTGATCCAGGAGCGTGGGTGCTCAAAATCAATGAACTGTGCCGACCACATCTGGTGCTGTCCCACACCAGCACAGTAGATAGCCTCAGGACCTACGGTTTCACTCAGCTTTTCCAACACAAATTGGGGATTGAGCTGCCCATCCGGAGTGGGATCATAGCCACGGGGGAACCGTTCCTTGAGCCCATCGAGGTAGTCCCGCCATGGGCCTACTTCCGGTGAATTCACTCCGGAGTTCTTGCGGTACTCCTTTAAGAGACCTGCCAACACGTTGCGCGCATCACCCACGATTGGCACGGTAACGTCGCGGATTTTCCCAATTTCAGCCGGGTCAATATCAGCATGAATTACCTGGGCCTCAGGGGCAAAGGTGGAGGTATCGCCGGTTACTCGATCATCGAATCGCGCACCGATAGTAATCAACAGGTCAGCTCGCTGCATGGCCGCAACTGCAGGGACGGTGCCATGCATGCCCGGCATGCCCATGTGCAGCGGATGAGACTCTGGAAAAGCGCCCAAGGCCATGAGCGTGGTCACCACAGGAATTCCGGAAAATTCCGCAAACTCGCGCAGCTCCTTGGCCGCCTCCGCCTTGATGACACCGCCACCGGCATAAATGACCGGCTTTTCTGCCTGCGAAATGAGCTCAACCGCTTGCGCGATCTGGCGATGGTGCGGCTTGGTCGTCGGTTTATATCCAGGCAGATCAAACGTAGCCGGGAAGGAATAATTCAATTCACCGTTTTGCACGTCCTTTGGGATGTCCACCAAGACCGGCCCCGGACGGCCCGTAGCAGCCAGATGGAATGCGGCTGCAATGGCAGCTGGAATCTGGCTCGGTTCCGTCACGATGTAGTTGTGCTTGGTAATCGGCATCGTCACGCCGCGAATATCGGCCTCTTGGAAGGCATCGGTTCCCAAGAGGTTGCTGCCCACCTGGCCGGTGATGGCGACGATGGGAACGGAGTCCAGGTTGGCGTCGGCAAGCGCTGTCACTAAGTTGGTCGCACCCGGCCCGGAGGTGGCAATGCATACGCCCACCTTGCCGGAAGCTTGGGCGTAGCCTTCGGCGGCGTGGCCGGCCCCCTGTTCATGGCGGGTGAGCACGTGCCGCAGCTTGGTCGAGGTGTGCAAAGCATCGTAGAGAGGAAGCACGGCACCGCCTGGAATGCCGAAGACGAGATCGGTTCCCAAGTCTTCGAGAGTGCGGACAATGGCGTGGGCACCACTCATCCGCTCCGGAGCGTGGGCGCGTGAGGCCGCAGCCACCGAAGCGGGCGTGGGCGAAGTCGTCGTAACCACGGTTAATGTGCTCCTTGAATTGGTCTATTGCAGGTCCTGATCATCATCGGTACCGGCCCCAGATATGAACAAAGCCCCCGCGGGCTTGTCTGTCTGCGGGGGCGAAAAGCGTCGACGTCATGAGGCGCCGCGGTCACCACCGCGTTGATACTACCTGAAGTCGAATAATGATCATGGGCATGACTATACCTTGATAGGTATTACCCTCGTGGAGATTACCCCCTTTTGGGATCACATTCCCACGTGATGGGACACGCTTGAAAATAGGTTCGCCCTTGCCGGCCTTAGTGAATTAGGCTTGCACACTATGACTCCACCACCTAAGGACAACAAACCTCGTCAGTCCACCACCCAGGCAGAGGTTTTCAAGCCATCCCGCGACCACATCTTGGGCATCCTCATCCTGTCCGCCATTGCTCTGCTGAGCATCGGATGGGCCCC
Source organism: Corynebacterium sp. ACRPQ (assembly GCF_022347225.1). Classification (NCBI taxonomy): domain Bacteria; kingdom Bacillati; phylum Actinomycetota; class Actinomycetes; order Mycobacteriales; family Corynebacteriaceae; genus Corynebacterium; species Corynebacterium sp. ACRPQ. The sequence continues at coordinate 32,844 of NZ_JAKRNF010000005.1, read as the reverse complement.
CAAATACCTCGCCTGGCTGTTCATTATCCCCATCCTCGGATTGTGGTGGGTCATAAAATCCCGCACCAGAGTCTCCGAATCTGGAATCGCTATCTCTTACGCATTCCGGAAAAATATCCAGATTGCATGGGACGACTTTGCCGGAATCGGCTTCCAACGCGCCCGCGCCTTCGCCCGCACCAAGGCCGGCGCGGAGCACAACCTGCCCGGCGTGACCTTTAACTCGCTCCCGCGACTTTCGGAGGCTTCTCGCGGCCGCATCCCCGACGCCCTTACCCAGGGCCGTGAAGCGGCAGATGACAAGGTGGTCATTGTCCACCGTGACGGCCAACAAGTCCTCCTCAGCAAAGAAGAGTATGCGGACTACCTCGAGCGCCACCCCGAGCTCAAGCCTTCGGCCGAAAACTAAATACGCCGTCTACGCTCTCCCCCACATCCCTTGAAGGAATGGTGACTGAAAACCATGTTCCCGCTGCGTTCAAAAGTAACTACCGTCGGCCGCCAAGCCTCTGGCGCCCGCGCCCTCTGGCGGGCCACCGGCACCAAGGAAAATGACTTTGGCAAACCGATTGTCGCCATCGCCAACTCCTATACCCAATTCGTCCCCGGCCACGTACACCTTAAAAACGTCGGCGATATCGTCGCCGACGCCGTACGAGCGGCCGGCGGCGCACCCAAGGAATTCAATACCATCGCCGTCGATGACGGCATCGCCATGGGACACAGCGGCATGCTCTACTCGCTGCCTTCTCGCGAAATCATCTCCGATTCCATCGAGTACATGGCCAATGCCCACACTGCCGACGCCCTGGTGTGCATCTCCAACTGCGATAAAATCACCCCGGGCATGCTCAATGCGGCGCTGCGCCTGAACATTCCCACCATTTTCGTCTCGGGTGGACCGATGGAGGCCGGCAAAGCCGTCGTGGTTGATGGCGTAGCCCACGCCCCCACCGACCTCATCACCGCCATTACTGCCTCTGCCAATGACGCGGTATCTGATGAAGGCTTGACCCAGGTAGAGGAATCCGCCTGTCCCACCTGCGGCTCCTGTTCCGGCATGTTTACCGCCAATTCCATGAACTGCCTGACCGAGGCGCTCGGCCTGGCGCTGCCCGGCAACGGCACCACCCTGGCCACCCACACGGCTCGCCGCAGCCTATTTGAAAAGGCCGGCTCCACCATCGTCGATATGTGCCGCCGCTATTACAGCGAGGAGGACGAATCCGTTCTCCCCCGCAATATCGCCACCAAGGAAGCATTCACCAATGCCATGGCACTAGACATGGCCATGGGCGGCTCCACCAACACCATCCTGCACACGCTCGCAGCCGCACAGGAGGGCGAGGTGGATTTCACCCTCGATGATATTAATGACATCTCCTACCGCGTGCCCTGCCTGTCCAAGGTCGCACCCAATGGCACCTACCACATTGAGGATGTCCACCGCGCCGGTGGCATCCCCGCCATCTTGGGAGAGCTTCGCCGCGCCGGGCACCTGAACTTGAAGGTGCATACGGCGCTCTATGACAACGCCGAGCAGTGGCTCGATGACTGGGATATCCGCAACCCGCACGCCACGGATGAGGCTCGCGAACTGTACTACGCCGCGCCGGGCGGCGTGCGCACCACCGAACCATTTTCCCAATCCAACCGCTGGGACGAGCTCGATACCGACGCCGCTCATGGCTGCATTCACGACGCCGATCACGCCTTTTCTTCCGACGGCGGCCTGGTTGACCTGCGTGGAAACCTGGCCCCCGACGGAGCTATCGTGAAGGCAGCGGGCGTCGAAGAAGCGCTGTGGACTTTCTCCGGACCTGCCCGGGTGGTGGAATCCCAAGAGGAGGCCGTATCGATAATCCTAAATAAGGAAGTTCAGGCGGGCGACGTGGTGGTCATTCGCTATGAAGGCCCATCCGGCGGCCCGGGCATGCAGGAAATGCTCCACCCAACCTCCTTCCTCAAGGGCGCCGGTTTGGGCAAGGCATGCGCCTTGATTACCGACGGCCGGTTTTCCGGCGGCACCTCCGGCCTTTCCATCGGCCACATCTCCCCCGAGGCGGCCCATCAGGGCCTTATCGGGCTCATCGAAAATGGCGACACCATCACCATCAACATCCACGAGCGCCAACTCACCCTCGATGTGGACGAGGACGTGCTGGAGCGCCGCCGCGCCGCCCAGGAACAGCGCGAGCAACCGTGGACTCCGGTGAACCGCAACCGCCCCATCACCAAGGCACTGCGTGCGTATGCAGCCATGGCCACCTCCGCCGATCGCGGCGCGGTGCGCGTGGTCGATGGCCATGTGAATTAGACAGTATTAACTGCTAAATCCCTGTGAGCCTCGGTGGGGTGCACGCCCGTTTACTTGCAGATCGCATAAAGTGTACTGCGATGAAACTCGCGCGCACCCCACTTTTTCGTTATGCCTTAGCTCTGCTGGGCCTCATTTTTGGCGCCTGGAAGATTGTTCAAGACACCCGCATCACGGACTTTCCCATTGACATGGTGGTCTACCGCGAGGGCGTCAAGGCCTTCCTTGAGCATCGCTCCGTCTATAGCGAGCCCATGCTGGCCGGGGACATTTGAAGCGTTCTGGGTTTAGTTCCGCTTCTTTTACTACCCCGTACTGACGGGCTGCGTGAGATAGTAGTCGATTTCTACTTCCCGCGGGGTGGCGTAGTCCAATGCTTCGTGAAGGCGCTTGGTGTTCCACCAATGCATCCACCGCAAGGTGGCCAGTTCGACTTCTCCGACCGACGTCCACGGGCCTTGGGGGTAGATGAGTTCAGCTTTGTAGAGACCGTTGACTGTTTCGGCTAGTGCATTGTCGTAAGAATCGCCGACTGTTCCCACACTCGGGCGGATTCCTGACTCAGCTAGCGCAGTGGAATACTTCAGTGACACATACTGGCTGCCCCGATCGCTGTGGTGAATTAGCTGGTTTCCATGGATTCGCCCTGCAGTGGTTAAAGCGTGCTCTAAAGCCTCCATCGGCAGCGCGTCGGTGCGCATTGTCGAGCGTGTAGCGACACCAACAATTTTTCGGCTGAATACATCCACGACAAACGCGGTATAGGCGAATCCTGACAGGGTGCGAACGTAGGTAATGTCGGCAACCCAAAGCCTGCCTGGCGCTTGTGCACGGAAGATTCGCTGGACTAGGTCTGGGCGACAATCAGGTGTCTCTGGGCTTAGCGTTGTTACCGGATGTCGTCCACGTCTGCGGCCAGAAACACCTGCTAGCTTCATCAGTCGTGCAGTCTTGTCGCGGCCGATATGAAAGCCTTCACAGTTCATCGCGTGCCACATCTTACGGATGCCGTAGACCGAGAAATTCTCCGCATGCACACGCTGAATCTCTGGGATGAGAAGGCTATCGCTTAAGGCCCTTGCACTGGGAACACGAGTGGTCGCCTTGCGGTAGCCGCGTGAAGTGATGAATCCACGATCTGCTTGTTTAAGGACTCGGCAGATGGCCCCGGGCCCAAACTGATCTTTATACGTGTCGATGTAGGAGATCATTTGGTCGTGGGTCGGTCGAGTTCCGCTGCGAAAAAAGCCGAAGCTGTCTTAAGAATCCCGTTTGCTCGCTTCAGTTCACGGTTCTCTCGGCGCAAACGCTTGAGTTCTTCTTCCATTGTTTCGCTATCCGGCGTTGTGCGGCCATCTCGTGTGGAGGCGCTGTCGCGGTACCACGCCCGCAATGTGTGGCGTGATACGCCGAGGAGCTCTCCGACCTGTTCGTAGGCGCGCTGCAATGAGCAGGACTCCAAGCGGACCATTTCGAAGATCTGATGGACCGCCTTCTCCTTAAACTCGACGGAATACTTTCTGGGCATAGTGCCTCATCCTTCCTTACTTGAGGTAGGAACTAAACCCAGGACGCTTCACAAGCGCTTCTTGCCCCAAGGTATCTTGATTGGCTTGGCCGCCGCCATCAAGATAACCCCGCTAGCGATGCTGCTTTATTTCCTCGTGCGCAAGGAATGGAAGCAGATTGTAACGGCGCTCTTGTCCGCCGTTGCGGCCACTCTCCTCGCCGCAGCCTTCCGCTGGGACGCATTCGTAGAGTTCTTCAGCTCTAAATTGCTCGATATGGGCTCTGGCGGCGACTTCGGCGTGGGCACTGATTACCAGTCCAATAGCTCTATCAAGGGCGCCATTCAGCGCATGTATTCTTCTTCCGAGGCCATGGACGCCAATGGGCTGGCCATCAACATCGCGTGGATCGCCGCCTCCCTCGTGGTTATTGCATTCGCGGCGTGGCTTATCAAGCGACTGTGCGAGGAGCACTTGCTTGTCGACGCCCAAATGGTCACCGCCCTCACCCTCCTGCTCATCTCCCCCGTTTCTTGGTCGCACCACTGGGTCTGGCTCACGCTCATCATCCCAGTCTTCCTTTACCGTGCTTTGAGCTGGCTTTCTACTGGATGGGCCGCGGGCAGCCTCCTGACCATCCTCGTAGCCTGGGCAGGCATGCTGCTGACAGTTCCACCTAAGTGGTGGTGGGGCGATCAAGTCGATGTCCACGCCATGGAGCGCTACCAGAAGTTCTGGGTGGATGACTTCGTGTGGCTAACCATACTGACCGTCACACTTTTCGCAGCCGCTTTCTATGCCTCCCAGCGCAATAACCGGAACGCGAATACCGCTACTCCTGCCCCGCTAGCGTCTTAAGCGCTGCAAGGTGCGAGTCGAACGCAGCCTTGCCTTTGACCGTGAGCATCACCCATACCGTGTCCTTGCCACGCGAGGATCCATACTCGCGAAAGCGCCTGATATATCCCTCCTTTTCCAAGGCGCTTAGTTGCTTAGAAAGCGTGGCATCGGATTGATTCACCTTGTCCCGGATCGCTGCAAAGCGCATCTCTTTGTTGATGGATCCTTCCACGGCACCTGCAGCATTGAGTACCGCACAAATCTTAAACCGGTTGAGCGGGTGAATTACTGGGTCAAGCTCATTCATCGTCGCTTGCCCGCTTGTCGTCTTTATGGCCACGCGAGGACATATCCATTGCTCCCGAATTGAAAGCCCAAAACACACCCAAGCCCCACAGCGTGAATACGATGGCCGCAATTACTATGTGCCCTTCGAGAAAGGTCTGGAAGATCATAGGGGCAAATATTAGAAAAAATCCGAAATAGTATTTCTTATCCGGCTGCGGCTGGTCAATAGGATTTTGTCTATAGCCTGCACGTACGTCACGCTTTTTAGCGCCTACCCAGAGGCCTGCACCCACGCAGGCAATTATGACTCCGAGGGACAACCACCACGGCATGCCTTTCCCAAATTGGCTCAGGCTAAACCCCAGTCCTGCTAGCGCCGCAGCAAACAAAGCATTAAGCAAAGTTTTCCGGCCGGCACTCTGGTCCTGCTCCACTTCTTCATTAAAGGCCAGTGCCTCGTGCACACTTTCGTCCATGATCGCCGTTCCTTTCGTCTTCGGCCTTTCGTTGTTTTCCACTTTAGAAAGTATCATACTTTCCGCCCAGGAAAGCAAGGGGTAAAAGAAAATCCGCCGCAAGTGCGACGGATCATCTATTGGCGATTAGTTCAGCGGATTAACTCCCGCGCCGAAGAACCAGAGTGCTACGAGAATCGCTACGCCGATAAGTACAAAGACCCACGAAGTGCCCAGCGGGCGGCGTGCCCACGAGCGCTTGAAGTCTAGGGAGATAAAGCCTGGGCCAGTAAACTGCAGGCCCACTGCGATGACAAAGAGGACCAAGGAAAGCCAGACGGATTCCGGCCAGCTAAAGACGTCCAGGCCGGCATCGGTCTGGGCAAGCTCGTGGACGGCGGTAAAGCCGGTCACTACCAGGCCAATCATGGCCGCCAGCGGCGTAATGAGGCCGAACAGCAAGAACACACCAGCAATAAGCTGCATGGTTGGCACCGCGATAGACAGTGCGGTATCCCATGCATAGTTGGCAAAATCGCTCTCAAGGCCGGACAATCCCTCACTATCGCCAAGCGTGAAGAAGGTCTTTGCTCCCGCGACGATGAGGTAAGCGCTCAGCGCCAGGCGAATGAATAGCAGGCCGAAGTCGATGGTGCCGCGGCGACCATAACGCTGGTAGCCTTCCTTTTCTTCCTGCTCTGCTTGCAGGCGCGCCTCGCGCTCCTCTGCGGTTTCAGTGCTGAGGGTGCTGTCCACGGGAGTATCGGCAGTAGCAAGTGCCGTCTCCTGCTCTACGCTGGCCGGCGTGGTGGACTCCGGTTGCGCGAAGGCTACGGTCTCCTCGCCGGCGCCACTGTCCTGACGTGCGGCTTCATTAGCACTGGAATAGGACAATACCTCGGTTTCAGGGTGGTCGTGCTGCGCTTGGGAAGGCTTGATTTCCTGCGGCTCAGCGCGGCCGGCGCGCTCAAAAAGGCCCGGCTTCGACTTTTTCTGGCTGGAAGCGGAATCTTGACCCGCCGGCTTCGCGTTGTAGGTAGGCACGTCCATATCCTCATCAAACGGGGTGGCTTTATCCGGTTGCTGCTTATCGCTCATAGCTCCAACTTAGGGCACGTGCCTGCACTTTTGTGGTACCCACCACGGCGCGCCGCACGAGCTTGCGTGCTATGTGGCCACCAAGTCGCTCGCAGCTTCGATGACCGAACGCGTAAGTTCGCTCAAAACCTCTGACTCCAAGCGCCACCGCTGCCAGTAGAGGTCGATATCGAGCGGGGAGTCGTCGAGAAGCACCAGCTCTTCCGCCGCCAATAGGGGCAGCGCTTGGGCTTGGGGCAGCAACCCCCACCCCAGGCCAACGCGTACGGCCTCCAGGTAGCCCTCGGAAGAGGGAATCTGTGACACCCGCGCACGGACCACGGCCGAATCAATGAAGCGCTCCCGCATCGCATCATCCAGTACCTGATCGTTGGGACCATAGCCTACAAGAGGCATAGTTTCCCAGGTCAGGTGGCCATTATGGAAGCTTTCTGCAATATGTGGTGCCGCCACCGGGAAGTAGCGCATCGTACCCAAAAAGCTCGACTCACAGCCCGAGACCGGCGTGGCCTCCCTCGTCACCGCGCCAAGCACATCGCCCCGCCGCAGCATGGCTAAGGTGCGCGCCTCATCCTCAATCCGGATGCGCAGGGCAACATCACCCCGCCGCGCGGTATCACTAAGGACCCTACGAAACCATGTCGCTAGGGAATCCGAGTTCACTGCAACAGAGAGCGGGACCCGGGCTAGGCGGTGGCCCAGGCGCGCGTCCGTCTCGGCCTGCACCAACGCCATACGGCGTGCGGATTGCACCAGGATCTCCCCCGCTTCTGTCGCGGTTACCGGAGTGGCACGGCGAAGGAGCACTCGACCGGTGCTCGATTCTAGGGCCTTGATTCGTTGACTTACCGCGGACGGCGATATGCCGAGCACGGCTGCGGCAACATCGAAGCTGCCTTCATCCACGATGGCGAGCAAAGTTTCTAGGTGCACCGGGTTCATGAAGCTATTCTAAACCAACTGTAGATTCATTAACTGGACTAATTCAGCCCGGGAATTCACACTAGAAGGCATGTCCATCGTGCTTGCTGGTTTCTTCTTGGGATTATCGCTCATCGTGGCCGTCGGCCCGCAAAATGCCATGCTGCTCAAGTACGGCATCCGCCGCGACCATATTGGCCTCATCATTGTCGTCTGCGCGCTTTCTGACGTCATCCTGATCACCTCCGGCACGGCCGGCGTGGGCTACTTGGTAGAAAAGTTCCCCAACGCCCTGCAGGTTTTGAAATATGTTGGCGCCGCCTACCTGGCGTATTTCACCTTTACCTGCTTCCGCGATGCGTTCAAGACCAAAGGCGAGGCCATCGAGGTTGAATCCACGCAGCCGAAGGTACCGCAGGAAGTCGCTTCCTTCGATGGCTCTCGGGCACGCAACACGACCAAGACCGCAACTCGCGTCGAGATTAAGCGCTCCCCCTCCTGGGTTAAGCCGCTGCTTACCGCTCTGGCCTTAACGTGGCTTAACCCAGGCGCCTACGTTGACGTCGTGGTGATGCTCGGCGGCATTGCTAATCAATATGGCGAATCGGGGCGCTGGCTTTTCGCCGTGGGTGCAATCTGCGCCAGCTTCACTTGGTTCCCCTTCATCGGCTTTGGCGCCGCGCGCTTTTCCCACGTGCTGTCCCGGCCCACAGTGTGGCGCTGGATCAACTTCGGCATCGGCGTCATCATGATTGGCCTAACGCTCAAGTTGCTCCTGCTCTAGGGCCGGGATTCAACCCGCCTAGTTTCCTCGCACGCGGGAGGCGGTGGCGCCGGCCCAGCGGTTGATGCCGGCGTCATGGGCGACGTCGTCAATCGCAGCCAGCTCCTCCGCGCTGAAGTCAAGGTGATCCAGCGCGCCCAGGTTGTGCTCGAGCTGCTCCACCGAAGAAGCACCCAACAGCGCCGAGGTAAGCGTGCGATCCCCCTGGTCACGCAGCACCCACGAAATGGCCATCTGGGCCAGCGACTGCCCGCGCTTGCCTGCAATATCGTTGAGCGAGCGGATCATGGAAAGGTTCTCCTCATTGAGCCAGTCCTTTTCCAAGGTCTTATTCTTCGCCGCACGCGAATCTGCGGGGATGCCGTCGATATAGCGGTCCGTGAGCATACCCTGCGCCAACGGGCCGAAGCCGATGACGCCTAGGCCGCTGCGCGCCGTGACATCAAGCAGCGACTCGCCGTCTTCGCCCGGGCGCTCAATCCAGCGGTTCAAAATGGAATAGCTGGGCTGATGAATCAGCAACGGGCAGCCCTCATCTTCCATAAACTCCACGGCCTCAGCGGTGAGCTCCGGACCATAAGAGGAGATGCCCACATACAGCGCCTTGCCGGAGGCTACGATATCCCGCAGCGCATACAGGGTCTCCTCCAGCGGGGTATCCGGGTCCGGACGGTGGTGGTAGAAGATGTCCACATAATCCAAGCCCATACGCTTCAGGGAAGCGTCCAAGGAGCTCACCAGGTACTTGCGGGAGCCGCCGAAACCGTAGGGCGAATCATTCATCACCCAGCCGGCCTTGGAGGAAATGATCATTTCATCGCGGAAGGGGCGGAAATCACGGGCGAAGATGCGTCCGAAGTTGTCCTCCGCGGCGCCTGGTTCAGGGCCATAGTTATTGGCCAAATCGAAATGAGTAATCCCCCGGTCATACGCCGCGCGCAGGATTTCGCGCTGCGTGGCCAGGGGACGGTCGTCGCCGAAGTTCTGCCATAGGCCAAGGGAAATGGCCGGCAGCTTCAGCCCAGAGTTGCCTACTCGGCGGTACTCCATCGAATCATAACGGTCAGATGCGGGTGCATAGATACTCATAGCACCCCATTGTCCGCTTAATTCTTGGAATTGTCAGCCTTTGGCAGCTCCTCATCTTCTTCAGGGGCGCCGGATGCGCCGGTTTCTTCGACCCACTTTTCAATTTCTTCCGGGGTGCGGTCGGTTTCTACCGCGTCGCGTTCGGTGTAATAGGAGTAGTCGTGGCGCTTTTCTGCGTACTTCTTTTTGTCAAAGTCCACGTCATCGTCGCCGTCAAGCTCTTCGGTGACCTCATCCACCAGCTCATCGTAGAGGGCCTCATTGTCCATATTGGAGTCCTCGATGTGCTGGCCAATTTCATCGTCATAGCGCTCAGCATCATATGCCTTGTCCGGATGCAGCTTCAGATGCATGAGGGCGCGTACGCGCTCACGGCGCACGGCCTCATCCTGGATCTGAGACTGGCTGCGGAACCAAGCAAAGACCAGGATGGCTACCATCAGAATGCCCATGTAGCCGATGACGGGGTAGATGTAGTTCATCAGGGTCTTGAAGCCGGCGAAGGACACGGCGAAACCAGCCAAGCAGCCAATAACGAAGATAACCGGGAAGCGCTTCTCATGACCAGCAGACAGGCGCTTGCCCAGTGCGTAGAACATGCCGATAGCGGTATTGAAGATCATCAAGTAAATGATGACCGCCATGATGGAGCCGAGCGTCGGGTTAACGCTATCTACCAAAGACAGCATCGGAATATCGGAGCCTTGTGCCTTGTCCGAGTTCATCAGCAAGGAGAATCCGGCAAGGCCCATCATGATGGAGTAGATGACGCCGCCTACAACGCCGCCCCAACCGGCCTCGCGTGGGCTGATATTGTCGCCACCGATAACCAGGGACATGGACACGGCGAGCATCAGCGCCAGGCCGTTGTAATTGAGTGCGGAAATGAGCCAGTTACCAATCGGGGTGTCGATCTGGCTGGAGGCGTCCATAGCGGCGCCGATGTCATCCGGCATATTGAGGCCGGTGTAGATGGCAACACCAATGACCGCAATGATGATGGTCGGTGTTACAGCACCGATAACCTTGGATACCTTATCCACGTCGAGCATGCCCACGATAAGCACCAATACCAACATGAGCGTGGAGCCGATCCAAGTCTTCCAGCCAAACTGCTGCTCCATATTGGAACCCGCGCCAGCCAACATCACAAAGCCAATGGCAAAGAGGGTGATGATGACCGCGATGTCCAGCAATTTGGAGACGATCGGGTGGGTGACATTGCGGAAAACGGTATTGTGCTCAGAAGCGTGGAAGTAGCTGCCCAGCTGCAAGAACACGGTACCGGCAAGGGTCATGATCAGTGCGGCGATAATGATGCCGGGAATACCCCAGGAACCAAAGGCAGTGAAGTACTGCACCACCTCTTGGCCCGTGGCAAAGCCGGCGCCCACCAACAAGCCCACGAAGGACATGGCAATGGCGATAATGTTTTTAGAAGACACGGTTGCCTAACTTTTGTAGCGAATATCTCTCGCATACTGGTGCGCGCGGCCCCTTGTCCCCCACTCCCCAGCACATGGGCTACACAACACCGGTATGCGTTCCTTAAGGAATGGTACGTAAGTGACCCGTTAAACACCTACTGGCACATACCGATGTTGTGGTAAATCACATTCGGGCGTTCCGCGAAATCAACCTAACGCTTTAGTCGTCAAAGGTCGCGGTATCAATCACGAAGCGGAACTTTACATCGCCTTCCACCACGCGCTCATAGGCGTCATCAACATCGTTGACGCCGATCTTTTCAATAACGGCGCCGATGCCGTGCTCGGCGCAGAAATCCAGCATTTCCTGGGTCTCTGCAATGCCGCCGATGTTATTACCGGTTAGCACCTTGCCGCCGCCGACAAGGCTGCTCATGTGTACTCCCAGCTCTTCCGGTGGAAGTCCGACAACGGACATGATGCCGCGCGGCTTCAGCAGCTGCAGGTAGTCATTGAGGGAGTACTGGGCAGAAATGGTGGACAAGATGAGGTCGAATTCACCACGGTGGTTATCAAAGAAGTCTTCGTCCTCACCTGTGGCCAGAATATGCTTAGCACCCAGCTCGTAGGCTTCCTTTTCCTTGCGCAGGGAGCGGGAAATCACGGTTACATCCGCACCCTTGGCCGCCGCGATCTGCACACCCATGTGGCCCAAGCCGCCCAGGCCTACTACGGCAACCTTGTCGCCTTCCTTGACCTGCCAGCGAGCCAGCGGTGAATAGGTAGTGATTCCGGCGCACAGCAGCGGGGCTGCGACATCAAAGTCAATGCCCTCCGGGATGGTGCACACAAAGTTTTCGTTGACGACTACCTTCTGGGCGTAGCCGCCTTGGGTAATGGTGCCGTCTACATCTTCGGAGTTATAGGTGCCCACATTGCCATTCAGGCAGTTCTGCTCCTGGCCGTTGCGACACTGTTCGCACTCACCACAGGAGTTGACCAGGCAGCCAACGCCAACGCGGTCGCCGACTTTAAATTTCGTGACCTTATCGCCCACGGCTTCCACGACGCCGGCAATCTCGTGGCCCACCGTCAGCGGGAAGTGGGCCTGGCCCCATTCGTTGCGGATCGTGTGAATATCGGAGTGGCAGATGCCTGCAGCCTTGATATCAATGACCACGTCGTCTTCGCGCGGATCGCGGCGCTCAATTTCCACGACCTTGAATGGTGCTTCAGGGCTTTCCTTTTGCAATACTTTGCTCTTAATTGTCATGCCCACGACCCTACGCGTAACCCCACTGACCTCGCCTAACGAAAATAATCACCAACTCTAACGGGGAAGGAAAACCAAAAAGCCAGCCACGCCCCTCTCATTGAGGAGGAAAACGCGGCTGGCTATGTGGGGGTCTTAGTTCAGCTTCTCTGCGATGAGCTTATTGACCTGGCCCGGATCGGCCTTGCCCTGGGTGGCCTTCATGACCGCACCCACGATGGCACCGGTGACCTTCTTATTGCCGGCACGGTACTTTTCCACAATGTCCGGGTTGGCGGCCAACGCGTCATCCACGGCCTTCTCGATGGCGCCATCATCGCGCACGACCTCCAAGCCGCGCTTTTCGACGACCTCGTCGACGTCACCCTCGCCCGCCAACACACCATCAACGGCCTTGCGTGCGAGCTTGGTGGTCAACTTGCCCTCATTGACGAGTGCGATAACGCGCGCCACGTGCTGCGGAGTGATGGCCAGACCAGCAAGATCGGTGTCCTGCTCGTTGGCCTTGCCGGCTAGGTAGGAAACCCACCAGGAGCGTGCCTCGTCCGGCTTCGCGCCGGCCTCGACGGTATCCACGATGAGGTCGAGGGCGCCGGCATTAACCAAGTCGCGCATCTCCTCATCCTTGATGCCCCACTCTTCCTGGATGCGCGCACGGCGAACCCATGGCAGTTCCGGAAGGGTCTGGCGCAGCTCTTCTACCCACTCGCGCGGGGCGATGACCGGCGGCAGGTCCGGATCATTGAAGTAACGGTAATCCTCCGCGGTTTCCTTCGGACGACCCTTCGAAGTGGTGCCATCGGTCTCTTGATAGTGACGGGTTTCCTGATCAATGGTGCCGCCATCTTCGAGCACCTGCGCCTGGCGCTGCATTTCGAAGCGAACCGCCTGCTCCACGGAACGCAGGGAGTTAATGTTCTTGGTCTCGGTACGGGTACCAAACTCTTCCTGGCCCACCGGGCGCAGGGACAGGTTGGAGTCCACACGCATGGAGCCTTGATCCATGCGGGCGTCGGAAACGCCCAAGGCTGCAACGAGCTCACGCAGCGCGGAAACGTAGGCCTTAGCCACCTCCGGCGCGCGCTCACCGGCGCCAATGATCGGCTTGGTCACAATCTCAATGAGAGGAATGCCCGCACGGTTGCAATCCACCAGGGATGCCGTGGCGCCGTGAATACGGCCGTCTGCACCACCGAGGTGGGTCAACTTGCCGGTGTCTTCCTCCATGTGGGCACGCTCGATTTCCACGCGCCACTCGGTGCTGTCTTCCAGCACAACGTCCAGGTAGCCGTCGTAGGCAATCGGCTCGTCGTACTGGGAAATCTGGTAGTTCTTCGGCTGGTCCGGGTAAAAGTAATTCTTGCGGGCAAAGCGAGAGGACTCCGCAATGGAGCAATTAAGCGCCAGGCCAATCTTGATGGCGCCCTCCACGCCCTTGGAGTTAACTACCGGCAGCGCACCGGGCAGGCCCAGGGAGACCGGGTCAACGTTGGAATTAGGCGCTGCGTTGAAGTTCGTAGGAGAGGTAGAAAACATCTTGGTTTCCGTATCCAGCTCTACGTGGACTTCCATGCCCATTACCGGTTCGAACTTTTCTAGGACCTCATCGAAGTCCATCAGGTCATACATCGCAGCAGTCATGCGTGCCATCTTAATACGTCGATGCGCCCGCGCGCTCACGCCCCTAAGCTGAATATTATGACTACACCACATAGCGTTGATGCCGCGCTTATCGATGCCCCATTGATCAACATCGCAGTCTTCCGCACTGCCCCTACCCCTGAGGAGGTAAGCGAGCGCCTGACCACCACTTTTGGCGATCGCCTGAGAGATATCATGCCGGGCAAGAATCCGGGAAGCATCATGGTCGAGCTTGATGATTCCTTCCTATTGCACTACCAAGCCATCGATACCCCTCCCACCCGCGATAGCTATGGCCTCCACCCCATTTTGAGCGCGGATGCTCGCGGCCTCGATTCCGCCACCGCACAAATCCTCGTGTCCGTGCTTCCCGGCGAGACCGAAGATGATCGCGCGAAGCAATTCCGCGAAGCCCGCCGCGATCACCTTGAACTGCTCTCCAAGGCCACCGCGGTAGTAGCCGAGCACCCCGACTGCCTGATAGTCCATAACCCGCGCGGCAACGTTTCTATCGCGCCGAATACTTTCCTCGAGGCCGTTCGGGACAACCTTGCCCCAATGCACATCGCTCCGGTGTGGCTTACCCAAAAAGAAAACAAAATCTTGGGCTATACCGTTGGGCTGGTCCAGGCCGGACACCCTGAAATCCAGGCAGCCACCGAATCCATGGATCCCACCGATCTCTATTACAAGCTGGCCAATATCGCAAACCACGTGCTCCAAGGCGCCACCGTCAAAGACGGCGACACCCTATCTTTCGAGCAAGGCCAGCCACCACTGACCGTGCAGAAAGAACCCTGGTTTGTAGACGAATCCTATCCTGCGGTCACGATTAATTTCTAGCGGAATTCCCCTACTTTCGGGAATCCGAATAGCGGCAGATGGCTGCCAGCACCGCACCAGAAAGGTTGTGCCACACCGAAAAGACGGCTCCTGGCAGGGCGGCCAATGGGTTCATATAGGTCGATGCCAGGGAGGTGGCCAAGCCGGAGTTTTGCATGCCCACCTCGACGGCCATGGTGCGCCGGGCGGCGATCGGCTGCTTGGTCAGCATTCCGGCCAGGTAGCCCAAGCCGTATCCGCAGGCGTTATGGATTACCACTGCGGCAAAGACGAGTACGCCTGCGGTAGCGATGGTGTCGTGCGCTCCGCCAACCACAATGCACACAATGGCTGAAATGGCCGCAACCGAGATCCACGGCAATGCCGCGTTAATCTTTGTCACCACTCGGGGAACCAGCATGCCGATGAGAATGCCGGCGATAACCGGAATGAGCACGACCTTCACAATGGACCACGCCATGGCCGAGGCGGAGACCGGCATGTACTCCCCTGCCAGCCACAGTGTCAGCAACGGCGTGAGGACCGGCGCCAACAGGGTGGAAATGGACGTCATGGTCACCGACAAAGCCACATCACCGCGCGCAAGGTAAGACACCACGTTGGAACTCGTGCCGCCGGGCGCGCAGCCCACCAAGATAACGCCGGCCGCTACAGCATCAGGAAGATCCATCACAGCGACCACCAACAGCGCCACCAGCGGCATTATGACAAACTGCGCTACTACTCCGATGAGAACGGGCAGCGGACGGCGAACCACCAAGGCAAAATCTACCGGCTTGAGGGTTAGGCCCATGCCGAACATGACAATACCCAGCAGTGGGGTGACTTGCGGGGCGAAGGAAGCTGCGGTCTCTGGCGCGAGGTATCCCACCACGCCACCGATAATCACGAGCACGGGAAAGCCTAGCGCTGCAATGAGCGCTTGACGGTCTTGCGCTGAGGAGGGCGCAGCGGGCGCCTCCACCCGATTATCTGTCATGCTATCGATACTCATGGGCAAAAGAATACGCTCCCACCCAGTGGGAGCGCTATCTTAATATTCGGAACGCAGTATGCCTCTAGCCAAAGAGCGCCTGGGCGTTGCGATAACGCGATTCCGGTACCGTCTTCAGCGTACCCACGGCATCTTCCAACGGGACGAGGTCAATATCCTCACCATGGAGGGCAACACACATGCCAGACTTGCCTTCGTGGATGGCGCGCGCTGCGTGCACGCCGTAGCGAGTAGCAAGCACGCGGTCATAGGCCGTCGGCGTGCCGCCGCGCTGGATATGCCCCAGCACGGTCGTACGCACGTCATACCCGGTGCGTGCCTTGATTTCATCGCCGATTACCTGGCCGATGCCGTTGAAAGTCTGGTGCCCAAACTGATCGACGCCGCCGGCCTCGAAGTCCATAGTCCCCTCCTTCGGGAGGGCGCCTTCTGCCACGCAGATAATGCCGTACTTCTCGCCCATCTGGAAGCGGCGTTCCATCGCCTTCGTAATCTCCGCAATATCGAAGGGCTCTTCCGGTACCACGGTGTAGTGCGCGCCGCCGGCCATGCCCGCGTGCAGGGCAATCCATCCCACGTGGCGGCCCATAACCTCCACGATCAGGATGCGGTTATGGGACTCTGCGGTGGTGTGCAGACGGTCGATAGCATCGGTGGCCACAGAAACGGCGGTATCGAAACCAAAGGTGTAGTCGGTGGCGTTAACGTCATTATCAATGGTCTTCGGCACGCCCACTACTGGCACGCCGTTATCAGAAAGCCACTTTGCGCCCTTGAGGGTACCTTCACCACCGATGGCGACAAGGGCATCCACCCCGGCATCCGCCATGTTGGACTTAATCTGGTCAAGGCCGGCCTTGAACTTATCCGGATGCAGGCGGCCGGTACCCAGGATGGTGCCGCCGCGCAACAAAATACGGTCGATTTCCGCATCGTCATAAAGATCGCGGCGGCGGTCTTCCATCAGACCGACCCAGCCGTCTTCATAACCTACAACGGTATCTCCAAATTCATTGGACGCGGTACGCACTACCGCACGGATTACAGCATTGAGGCCGGGGCAATCGCCGCCGGACGTTAAAACACCTAGACGCATATCTACCAATCTAGCGCGCGATTTTTAGGCCTGCAGAGTGTCCCTAAAACCTAGGGCAGAAACCAGGCCCACCACCAGCGCAGCCACGATGACGAGCAGCGAATTAATAATTGCCGCCTCTGGGTTACCCGTTTGCATAACTGCGGATACCAGGGCAACTCCCACCACGGAACCCACCTGGCGGGAGGTGTTATACACACCGGAGGCAGCGCCCATAAGCTCCGGCGAGATATCGCGCAAGGTGGTAGCTGCGTTGGAACCCCAAATGAAGGACTGTCCCACGCCGAGCCCGGCAATGGGCAGACCGAGGACCCACGGAAGGGCGTCGACCTGCATGACCCACCATGCCGCAAGGAGCGAAAGTATCAGGATGGAAAATCCCAGCACCCCCAGGATCCGCGGGTTAACATAATCCGCCATGATGCCAGCGAGCGGAGATATCAGGAGAGACACCAGCGCCATAGGAGCCACGATGATGCCGGCTTCGCCCGCAGGCACTCCCTGCATGGTCTGCAGCCACAACATGATGGGCAGCATCACTGCGGCCGCCATGAACCCCATTGCAATGATTCCTACCGAGCCCGCCAGGTAATTGCGGTCACTAAATAGCGCCAGCGGCACCAGCGGACTCGACCCGCGGGCCTGGGCAGTTGCCTGCAATCGAATAAACCAGACGCTAGCGACAACTCCGGCGAGCAGGATCAGCCAAATGGTCCATCCCCAGCCAAGCACCGGGCCCTGCTGAATACCAAAGACGATTGCCGCCAAGGCGATGAGCGACACGATGGCCGAGGGCGCATCGATAGACTGCGCGGTCGTGGGCAGCTCAGGCACCCACAGCAGCGCGAAGACAATGGCTAGCACCACGAAGGGAACGTGTACCCAAAAGGCGGCCTGCCACCCAAAGTGCCCGACCAGAAAGCCACCGGCGAGTGGACCGGCAAGTGCAGCTACCGAGCCAATGACGCCCCACACACCCAGTGCGCGCCCACGGCGCTCGCGCGCAAAGATGCGATTGATAACGGACATGGTCTGTGGCATCTGGAGGGACGCACCCACGCCTTGCACGGCACGCGCCGCAATGAGCACTTCCACTGTGGGCGCCACGGCACACGCCACCGCACCGAGTCCGAAAATGCCCACACCCAAACAGAACATCCGGCGCTGGCCTAAAACATCGCCCAAGCGGCCGGCAAAGAGCAGCGGCACCACCACAGCCAACAAATAGGCCGCGGATACCCACATGGTGTGGTTTACGCCTGCGTTGAGCTCGCGTTGCAGGTCAGGCAGCGCCACCGCCACCATGGATTGGTCCAGCAGGGATACAAAGAATCCGAGGGACAATGCAAACATGGCGCGCCATGCTTGGCGCTCGGGCGGCAGATGCGTCTCCACAGTCATGGCCTTAGAGTCTAGCGGTCCGAGAAATGTCGACCTAGACTGGCTGCATGTCCATGATCGATATTAAAAAGCCCCAAGACGTTTCTACCGCGACTACTGTCACCCTCGGCCTCATCGGTGGCTGGGTCACCGCCCGCGAGACCGGCATTCGCCCGCTAGGCGGCGTAATCCTCGCCGCTGCCGGTGTATGGGCGGGTCGCTCTTGGGCCAAGAAAACCACCCCGGCTACCACCGCCGGCCTGTGCGCACTCTACGTGGGCGCATTCGGCGCCTCCCACCCACTGGCCAAGAAGATCGGTGCGTGGCCGGCGGTACTCAGCGTCACCGCAGCCTCGGCGGGCGCGGCATATGCGCTTTCCGACGCCAAATAGTCCCCACCCACACAAATGCGCACCACGTCCCTAGACATGGTGCGCATTCTTTTATCCTGCGTGCCGCTAGCTTCTACTTGGCCACCATGAACTCAACCGCAGCATTCTCGCTACCCAAGGCGACGGTGCCGCCGGGGAGGTTATAGAAGGAGGGGTTGGATTCGAGGAGGCCCCGGAGGGCGTCGGAAAGCTGCTGCGTATGCTCGTCGCAGGCCGCGCGGGTGGAATTGAACTCGCCCACGCTGATGGTGCCATCCTTGGCCACCTCGTAGGTAGTGGTGTAGGTATTGCAGCCATCATTGACCGCCAAGGTGCGGTCCTTGGCAAAGGTGACGCTCAGCTTGCCGTCTTCCTTAACGGAGTGGAGCTCGCCGGTGATGGTCTGTCCTTCAATCTGAGGCTCCAGCTTCTCGGCGCCCTCCGGCAGCGGAGAAATCAGGTCAGACTGGGTCGGCGCAGTCATGCTAAACCCCGGATCGATGTCGGGGACCTGCGCAGCGTTAGCAACTCCAGCGCCCATCAGCGCAGCGGCGGACAGCGAAAATAGTGCGGTCTTTTTGAAATGCATACCCAATAATTTACCCCCGCCGAATTTAAATTCAACGGGGGTAAAGAAACCTTTATGGAATCGTCAGGGACTCCACAGGCGGCGATTTACTTATCGCGGCCAGCCTCATAGGCAGCGCCCACCTTATAGAGGCGGTCATCCTCGAAAGCCGGCGCCATGATCTGCAGGCCAGTCGGCAGGTTAGTATCGCTCGCCATACCGGACGGCACGGACATGCCGCACAGGCCAGCCAGGTTCAGCGGCAGGGTGCACAGGTCAAAGTTGTACATAGCCATCGGATCCTCGGCCTTCTCCCCCAGCTTGAAGGCGGTAGTCGGGGTGGTCGGGGAAACGAGTACGTCAACCTGCTCGAAGGCACGGGCAAAGTCCTGCGCAATGAGGGTACGCACGCGCTGCGCCTGCAGGTAGTAGGCGTCGTAGTAGCCCACGGACAGCGCATAGGTGCCCAGCATGATGCGGCGCTTTACCTCGGGGCCAAAGCCCTCCGCACGAGACTGGGACATGACCTGCTCCGCGGAGTGGGAGCCGTCATCGCCGGCACGCAGGCCGTAACGCATGCCATCGAATCGCGCCAGGTTGGACGAGACCTCGCACGGCATAATCAGGTAGTACGCTGCCAGGGCGTCGTCGAAGTGTGGGCAATCAACCTCAACAATTTCGGCACCCTGCTCGCGCAGCTGATCGACGGCGGCGTGGTAATTCTCCATCACGCCCTCCTGCCAGCCATCGCGCTCAAACTGCTTAATAAGACCGACCCTGACACCAGAAAGGTCACCCTTGGCACCTTCGCGTGCGGCGGCGACAACCGGTGCTACCGGCTTATCCACGGAGGTCGCATCGAAGGCATCGTGGCCAGCAATGACCTCGTGCAGGAGCGCGGTGTCGAGGACGGTACGGCCACACGGGCCGGCCTGATCCAGGGAAGATGCGGCAGCAATAAGGCCATAGCGGGAGACGGTGCCGTAGGTTGGCTTAACACCCACGGTATTGGTCAGCGCGGCTGGCTGGCGGATGGAGCCGCCGGTATCGGTACCAATGCCGAGTGGCGCTTGGCCGGAAGCGAGTGCAGCTGCGGTACCGCCGCCCGAGCCGCCCGGGGTGCGCTCGGTGTCATAAGGGTTATGAGCCGGACCAAAGGCAGAGTTCTCATTAGAAGAACCCATGGCAAACTCGTCCAGGTTGGTCTTGCCCAGGATGGGAATTCCGGCCTCGCGCAGACGCTTGGTCACGGTGGCGTCGTAGGGAGAAACGTAGCCCTCCAGCATCTTGGACGCTGCGGTGGTCGGCGCGTCGATGGTAACGAGCAAATCTTTCAGCGCCAAGGGCACGCCTGCCAGACCAGAAGCCGGCTCTTCGCCGGCATCGAGGGCCTTATCCACGGCGTCGGCAGCCGCGAGGGCTTCTTCCGCCCCCACGTGCAGGAAGGAATTAAGCTCCCCATTGGTCTCTGCAATGCGATCCAGGAAGGCCTGGGTGACCTCGCGGGAGGTAATTTCGCGGGAATGAATCTTTTCCGCCAGCTCGGCGGCAGTCAGGGAGGTCAAGCCCTCCGCAGGAACGGTCAGGTTAGACATTTATTCTCCTCCCAAAATCTGTGGCACGACGAAGCGCTCATCCTCTACGGCCGGCGCCTGGTCCAAGGCCTGTTCTGCAGTAAGGGTGCGCACAATAACGTCCTCGCGCATCGGGGCGTCCACGGAGTGCGGGTGGCTCATCGGCTCCACACCCTCGGTATCCACGTTTCCTACCGCGGAAACGGAATCAACAATTTCATCAATCTGCGTTGCAAACTGGGCTAGCTCTTCCTCACTGAGGGCCAGGCGGGAAAGCTTGGCGAGGTGGGCTACCTCATCACGCGAAATCTCAGACACGCGAACTCCATCCTTTATCTGCATAATCGACATGCGGGTGAAAAATATTCACACAATGCATGTACTATGTGAATTGCTAACGACCCATGGTACTGCACCTACCGCGACGGCTGCCGCGTCACCCCAAATTTGCGTTGCTTGAAGCCCGCATTGTGACGCACGTATCATGTTTGGGACTACAAACTACCGAAAGCGTGCGAGACCATGTCCTTTTTGATCCGTGTACTGCTCCCCGATGCCCCTGGCAGCCTGGGCCAGCTTGCCGACGCCTTTGGACTCGTCGACGGCAATATCCAATCGGTCGACATCGTAGAAAACTTCCCCGATGGCACCGTTATGGACGACATCGTCATTGAGCTGCCCCAAGGCACAATGGCCGATGTCCTCATCACCGCCGCCTCCTCCGTGGACGGCGTGGAAATTGATTCCATCCGCCCGTTTAGCGGCCGAGTAGACCGCCGCGGCCAGATCGAGCTGCTCGCGCGTGTAGCTAACGCCACCAATGTCACTGCGGCCATGGAAGAGGTTGTCGCGGCGATCCCGAAGGCACTCACATCCACCTGGTGCATCGTCATTGACAATAACGAGCCCATCCGCCGCTTGGCCTCCTCCAATGCGGCGCCGGAAGATGACGGCACCGTTCCCCACGACATTGAGGTGGAAAGCGCCCGCGTCCTCAGCCCCGAACGCGACGAGTGGGTGCCCGAAAGCTGGTCGCTGCTTGACTCCGCACTCGCCGCCGCCCCACTCGGCGATACCGGATTAGTCATCGCCATGGGTCGAACCGGCGGCCCTGACTACCTCGCCTCCGAGGTCGAGCACCTGGGCCACATCGGCACTATCTTGGGCAGCTTCCTCAAATAGCCACTGCGAACTAGGCTTCGCCGGTCTCTAGTAGTTGCTGGAATTGCGCCTCGTTGAGGATCGGGATGTCTAGCTCGCGAGCTTTATCCTCCTTCGATCCGGCGTTTGCACCTGCTACTAGATACGAGGTTTTCTTCGACACCGAACCGGTGGCCTTGCCGCCGCGAGAGACAATAGCCTCTTTCGCGGAATCCCTAGTGAAGTTCTCCAAGCTGCCGGTAACCACAATGGTCAAGCCCTCGAGGGTCTGCTCTTTGTGGTCCTCGGCCGCTACCTCCATGGCCACGCCCGCAGCAGCCCATTTGTCCACAATCGTGCGGTGCCAATCCACCTCGAACCAATCGTGGAAGGATTGCGCGATGGTCATGCCGACGCCATCGACCTCTGCAAGCTCCTCCGTCTTCGCAGCGCGCAGCTTGTCCATGGATCCATAGCGGGAGGCAAGCGCCCGAGCCGCAATCGGGCCTACATGACGTATGGACAGCGAGACCAAGACTCGCCAAAAGTCGCGACCCTTGACCTCCTCCAGGTTGTTCAGCAAGTTCTGGCCGGCCGTATTGACCTTGACGTTGCCCTCCTTCTTGGAGCGCTTGTCTTTGGTGTCCTTCTTTGCGGTATAGACATCTGAGGCCAAGAGCTTTTCCGCCGTGAGCTCAAAAAGCTCCGACTCATCGACGAGGATGCCGTTGTCGATCAGGTCCATCGCACCCTTCTCCCCCAAAGCCTCAATATCCAGCGCCTTGCGGGAGGCCAGATACTCCAATCGTGCCGAGAGCTGCGCCGGACAGGACTGCGTATTGGGACAACGCCAATCCGCGTCACCGTCCTTCTGCGGGGCCAATTTCGTACCGCATGCGGGACAGTTCTCCGGGAAGGTCCACTCGTACTCGCTACCATCGCGCTGCTCGCGCACCGGCCCAAGGACCTCCGGAATAATTTCGCCCGCCTTGCGGATAATGACGGTATCCCCAATGAGCACGCCCTTGCGCTTGACCTCGGATTGGTTGTGCAGGGTAGCCATCTCCACCGTAGATCCAGAAACGAAGACTGGCTCCATCACTGCGTACGGGGTTACTCGCCCGGTGCGACCAACACCCACCTCAATGTTTTTGAGCTTCGTGGTCACTTCCTCCGGCGGATACTTGTAGGCAATGGCCCAGCGCGGCGCGCGGGAAGTCGCACCCAGCGCTCGCTGCGACGCCAAATCATCCACCTTGACCACGAGACCATCCATTTCAAAGATGGCGTCGTGGCGGTGTTCTGCCCAATGCGCCACCTCGTCCTGAACCTCTTTGGCTGAGTGCACCTGCTTGGTATACGGGGAAACGGGCAGCCCCCAGGCCGCAATCGCCTTATAGGCATCGTGCTGTGAGGTGGGCGAGAATCCCTCGCGCGCACCCAAGCCGTGGCACACCATCTTCAGGCGGCGCTTTTTCACCTCGGCGGGGTCCTTCATGCGAAGTCCACCGGCCGCGGCATTGCGCGGATTAGCAAATTTATCCTTGCCATCAGCCGCGCGTTCCTCATTGATCTCCTCGAAATCCTCGGGTCGCATATATACCTCGCCACGGATCTCGATAAGCTCCGGGACAGGGTATTCAGCAGTTCCCGTCAACCCATGCGGAATATCCTCGATTACGCGGGCATTGGCAGTGATCTCCTCGCCCACCGTGCCGTCGCCACGAGTAGCAGCGGTGGTCAAGCGCCCATTGCGATAAACCAAGTCGATAGACAAGCCATCAATCTTCAGCTCGGTGAGATAGGTCTTAGCCGGTGTTCTATCCAGCCAATCCTGCATCTCGCCAGCGCTAAAAACATTGTCCAAGCTCATCATGCGCTCAAGGTGCTCAATATCCTCGCCGGCGCTCGGGGCAGCACCCACCTGCTGGGTGGGCGAATCAGGCACGGCAAGCTCTGGGTGCTCTTCTTCTAGCGCAAGTAGGCGCTGGAAAAGTGCATCAAAGTCGGCGTCGGGAATAGCCGGCTCACCGTTGTAGTACAGGTTGCGGTGGCGGCGCACTTCCTGCGCGAGGTCATTCCATTCACGGTGCAGATCAACTGGATTAGTCACGCTGCCCAAGTGTAGCTATCCCTCGTGTCGGGGCTAGCTACTAAGGTATGGATCATGAATTTCGACGCCTCCCGCATGCTCGCCTTCGACCTTGAGACCACCTCGGCTAACCCTAAAGAAGCCCGCATTGTTACCTCCGCCCTAGTCCGCATTGACGGCCGCGATGTGCAAAAAATTGAGCACCTAGCCGATCCCGGAATCGAAATTCCGCAGGAAGCAACCAATGTCCATGGAATTACTACGGAAAAGGCCCGCGCCGAGGGCCGCCCGCACGAGGAGGTGCTAAAAGACACGGTCGAAGCCATCAAGGCCGCATGGGAGGATGGCCTGACGCTGATCGTCTACAACGCAGCATTTGATCTCACCGTATTGCGCAGCCTCACCGACGATTTTACGGTGACCGGCCCAGTCTACGACCCCTACGTGATTGACCGCGTCAGCGATAAGTGGCGCAAGGGAAAGCGCACCCTTGGCGCCGTGTGCGAGCACTACGGCGTCGAGTTGGGTAATGCCCACGAAGCTACTGCCGACGCCCTCGCGGCCGCCCGCGTGGCCTGGAAGCAGGTTCGCCAGCACTACCCCAACCTGGCACAGATGGAGGAAAACGAACTCATGGAGTTCCAGGCCGTCAAGTGGTACGAGGACCGCGTCGCCTTCAAGAAGTACCTAGAAGGCAAGGGCCGCGATGCCTCGGATGTCTCGACGGCGTGGCCGCTGATTTCTTAAACCCATTGCCATAGTTCTAGAGTTTTGGAATTCTAGAACTATGGAATCTTTAGAATCCCGAGTTTCAGCTCTCGAGGAGCGCGTCGCCAAGCTCGAAAACCCCACACCAACTCAGGCGGAAGCTCCCACAGGCGAGTCCACCATGTGGCTTGCGGACACCCTCGAGCCTTCTGAAGAGCTTCCCGAGGGGTCCGTAATCTTTGGCGGCAACCTCACTATCGGCGAGGGCTCTTATACCTACCAATGGCAGCGACCAACAAGGGCAGTAACCAATGGAGACTGGTCCGAAAACCTCGACCGCCTTGCTGCTCTGGCCCACCCCATTCGTGGCGAGATCCTGCGCCGACTCCTTACCGCACCGGCCAGCGCCACAGAACTTGCCGAAGAAGAAATCGTCACGTCTACCGGCACGGCCTATCACCACCTCAGCGCCCTCACTAGCGCGGGCTGGACCACCAAAACAGGCGGAAAATACGCACTTCGCCCCGCCCGAGTGGTGCCCCTCCTGACCATCATTACCGCAAGCGAGGCCCACTAATGCGCAAATTAGCCCTCGCCGCCGTCGTAACCGTGGTATCGGCCACCTTCTTACTCATTGTTGGACCCCAGCGAATCTCGATGGCCGATACCGCAACCGGAGATCCAGGACTCTCCACGCACCTACGGGAACACTCAGAAGCTGGTTTCAACAACCTCACCGCCTTCACACTTGATCAGGGAAAGGCCACCTTCGCCGGACTCGGCGCCAATGAACACACCGAGGTAGAGATCGGTTCTGTCACCAAGATGTTCACCGGAGAAATTGCCCACCAACTGGTAGAAGAGGGAAAAATTCGCCTCGACACCACGATGGGTGAAGTCCTCGAGGTTGGTGACTCACCAGTCTCCGACGTAACAGTTCGGGAGCTACTCGATCACACCTCGGGCTTACCCAGACAGGCAAAAGCCATGACTTTCTCATCTGCTGTCTCTAGCATCACCGGTTCAAACCCGTACGCAGGTGTATCCACACAAGATATCGTCGATTCAGCAACCGAATCGGAGCTTGCAGATCGTGGCACAGAATCCTATTCCAACTTGGGCTACGCGCTGCTCGGCCACGCCTTAGAAACGGCTGCCGATACGCCATACGAACAATTACTCCACGAGAGAATCCTAAAGCCCGCCGGAATGAAGGAAACCTACCTCATGACACCAGGTTCCGTCCCCGACGAAGCCCCTCGCGGACTCACAGCCGCAGGCCGAACTGCTGAGCCTTGGGAAATGGAAGGCTGTTCCGCCGCAGCTGGAGCCATTCGGTCCACCGCTCATGACATGGCAGCTTTCGCTACATGGTTTATGGAACATGGCGACACTAGCTATGGATGGCAGGAGAATGATGACGGCAAGAGCTTTTGGCACAACGGCGGCACCTACGGCTACTCCACAATGCTCATCATTGATCCGAAGGAAAATCGCGCAGCCTTCGCAAATAATGACTCGCCGGCGGGAACTGAAGACCTCGCAGAAGCACTTTTCGAGAGGATTTAGGAAACCACAATGCTCCTCACATTAATCCCTGCCGCTATCACTGCGTTCGAGCTCTGGTCTGCATGGAAGACCCTAAAGAAGCCAGTTTCTTCCCCTATGCTGGTTATAGACGCAATCTTCACGGTCGCCATCATTGCTCTTGTCGGCATCGCAATGCCGTGGTACCGAGCAGTAGATTTTGGATGGTGGTACGCGATTGTTACCGCTGGCTCCCTGCACATCGGTGCCATCGCTTGGCGCCTAGACTCTCTCCACAGTAAGAAACCTACAAACCACAGTAAGAAATCTACAAAGTCTCCCAAATCTCCACATTGAGCCGAAAGTCTCCCAAATCTCCGGCAAACGGGTTACACTAGCCGCATGGACAACCCATTCCGCCCGACATTCGGCGCCCCTCCCCTGTTCTGGGTCGGCCGCGGCGTCGTGCTCGATAGTTTCCGCACCGCCCTCGATGGTTCGGCAGGCAATGCCTCCCGTTCCATGGTGCTAAGCGGCGCTAGGGGCATCGGCAAAACGGTCCTCATCAACGAGTTGGAAGACATTGCTGAAGCGCGCGGTTGGGTAACGCTGCGTGCCTCCGGGCGCTCCACCATGGTGGAGGAACTGGTCAACACCACGATTCCGAGGCTTCTCGAGCGGCTCTCGCCCAGCGATAAAAAGAAGGTCAGCCGCATCGGCATCGGCGGCGTAGGATCGATTGGCTTCGACCACCAGAAGGAAGACCGCTTCACCCCCACGTTGAATACCCGCCTACGCGAGCTATCCGCCGAGCTAAACGGCACCGGCATCCTCCTTACCATCGATGAGGTCCAAGACGCCGACGTCGAAGAGCTCACCACCATCGCCGTGGCCTACCAAGACTTGGTGCGCGATGAAATCGACATCGCCTTGGTGGCCGCTGGCCTGCCGCAGGGGGTCAACCACTTGCTGGACCTGCCCGGGGTCACCTTCCTGCGCCGGGCCCAGAAATTCGTGCTCGGTCCCTTATCGCCGGCCAATGCGGAGCAGGCGCTCGAACATACAGCCTCGGGGTCGGGACTGGAGTTTAGCCAGGACGCGATTACGAACGCCGCCGCGCTCACCCGCGGCTACCCCTACCTCGTGCAATTGGTGGGCTCGCTGGCTTGGGAGCGCAGTCGCCGGAATCAAGAAAGCGGCATTTCCCAGCAGACAATTGCCTCCATCGCCCCGGACGCAATATCAATCATGGGCGCGCAGGTGCACCAGCCTGCGACGCTGGCCCTGCCGCCGGCGCAGCGGGAGTTCCTGGAGGCGATGGCCGCAGTCGAAGTCGATGGCATCGCCACCATCGCAGACATCGCGCGCCACATGGACCGCACGGTGCGCTCCTTGTCGGCCACCCGCCAGCGGCTTATCGACGCCGACCTCATCGAACCCACCGCCCATGGCAAGCTACGCTACGTCATTCCCTATATGGGCGAATACTTCACCACCACGGATAGCCGCGGGCGCGTCGATTAAAGATCGCCGGCGTCGCGGACGAGGATGCCCGCCACCTCAGCGGCAAAAGAGTAGCTGTGCGCTGCCTTGTCCACCGGCCACGGGAAGATATCAACCTGCCCTGGAATTCGCTCCCGTGATAGCCCCATGCGGTCGAAGTGCTGAGCAATAGAAATAGCTTCCGTGCGAGCATCGTGCCCTGCCACGCCGAGACCAACGCGAGCGCCACCATCAATCCACTGCCCCAAGCCATCGAGATGCTCGGGCGAGGCTAGACCAGCGAAATCGAGCAGTACCGTCTTCGCTCCCACTTCCCATAGTGGCTCGCGAAGCCGGAGGTAGTCCGCGCAAAACTCCGCCAGTGTCGCGTTGACTTGGTCCGCGGGAACAGCCCTAATCGTATCGAAGTCGGTGGTGCCTGGAAGGGTGCCCGACAGGACGTGGGCAAGCAGGGGCTCGTCCAGCTGGACCCGCACTTCTGCCCCAAAGCGCTGTGCTACCTGTGCCTTGTGTTCCTGAATTCCGGCCAATAGAGCACCACACAAGTCCCGGAACGCACCCGAATCAGTAATCGCGCGGTGCCCGTTTCCTAGCTCCACAGCGGCCGCCAAACTCCACGGGCCTACCGCTTGGACCTTGATGCGCGGAACTGACTCGCCCCACACCTCCTGAATCTCGTCCAGATCCCGGCTCATCTGGTCGCCTATCCGATGCGAGATGAGCTGCGGCCGATCGCTGAGCACCCATGAGCGCGGTCCGCGGTCAATGGAGACTGCTTCCAACAAGCCCGCTGTTCGCCCAATTGCCCCAGCGTGAATCCCGCGGTCCGGCAATTGCGGAAGGTGCGGGAGATCACCCGTCTCGCCCATCACGATGTCTGCCGCCTCACCCATGGAGTACCCCGGCATGGGCCCTAAGCCAAAAGCGTCCATATTCACCTCGGCGCTACTATTATTTCTCAAAATTTTCTATTCGATACGCGACGTATCACTTGGAAAGGAACCTTACTATGGGCGTGGAAAAATACTCCGGCTGGACCTTCTACAACGAGTGCGACATCCCTCAGGACATTTCCACCGTCTTGGCTGAACAGGAATATCCTGTCTGCGCCTTCAAGACCGTCCGTGATGCCGCCGTATTAACCAATAAGCGCCTCATCATCCGCGACGCGCAAGGTCTTACAGGCAAAAAGGTAGAGATGTACTCCCTGCCCTATTCCTCCATCAACATGTGGTCCACGGAAAACGCGGGAAAGCTTCTTGACTTCAATGCGGAGCTACAGCTGTGGACCAGGGCCGGCGAATTCAAAATCAACATTGGCCCCAATATCGATGTCCGTGCCCTAGACCGGCTCATTGCCAACTGTGTGCTTAATTAGTTCCGCAGATGGTGCCGGAGCCGATGACGATGTCTCCCAGCTCGTCCGGCGAAGGCAAGTACAACACCGCCGCTTGGCCGCGGGCGACACCGGATAGCGGCTCCTTGAGTTCGAGGCGCATTTCGTCCGCCTCGCGGTCAACGTGGGCGGTACAGGGCACCACGGAGCCGTGTGCGCGCACCTGAACCTCGCACTCGAAATCCCCATTCATGCCTGGGTGGAGGTACTTCAGGCGATCGGCCTGAATCGAGTTTACGGCCAGGTCCTCGCGGGCACCGACGGTAACCGTGCCGGTAGCAGCATCAATATCGGTGACGTAGCGAGGGCGGCCGTCGGCAGCCGGCGCCTTGATGTCTAGGCCCTTGCGCTGGCCGATGGTGTAGTTCCACGCGCCATCGTGCTCCTTGAGCTCCGTTCCCTCTTGGTCCACGATCATGCCGGGGCGCAGCCCAATGCGGGCGCCCAAAAAGGCCTGCGTATTGCCGTCTGGAATGAAGCAGATGTCATAGGAATCCGGCTTCTTCGCGGTGGAAAAGCCATGCGCCGCAGCCTCTTCACGGATCTGCGGCTTGGGGGTATCGCCGATGGGGAAAAAGCAATGCTCCAACTCCTCTGCCGAAATCACGCCGAGCACATAAGACTGATCCTTATTCTCATCCAAGGAGCGGCGCATATAGCCGTCCTCGTCAATCGTGGCGTAGTGGCCCGTCGCAACCGCATCGAAGCCAAGCGCCATGCCCTTTTGCAGCAGCGCCCGGAACTTAATCTTCTCGTTACAGCGCAAGCAGGGATTGGGCGTCTCACCGCGGGCGTAGGAATCCACGAAGTCCGTAATGACCTCTTCTTTGAATTCTTCTGAAAAGTCCCACACATAAAAGGGAATGCCCAGCTTATCGCAGATACGACGGGCGTCGGCCGAATCCTCCAACGAACAGCAACCGCGGGCCTTTTCCCTGGTCTGCTGCGCGTCTTTGTGCAGCGCGAGGTGAACGCCAATCACCTCGTGGCCGGCTTCTACTGCACGGGCGGCGGCAACCGATGAGTCCACGCCGCCGGACATGGCAACCAATACTCGCATTGTGCTCCCCATTTCACCTTGACTACAGGCCCGAAAGTCTACTCCCTAGCCCCAACGCGGTTTAAATCGAATCCATTCCCTAAGCTTGTGTGACATGGGCAGAAAGCGAGCTTCCACCGAACCGGGAATCACCGGCACCTACGACATTTCTACCGGCACGGCCGAGGTGGTGCCGGATGAGTTCCGCGATGGTGCCTATATCCTCAACGTTAATGGCGTGCCAAGCAGCCACATTGTGCTCGGCGAACCGGAGGAGCTCGAGTTCGAGTACATGCGCTGGATTGCGGCGGCGGTTGAGCACCTCAATACTCGGCCCTCAAATAAGCTCCGCGTCACCCACCTAGGCGGCGCGGGATGTTCCCTCCCGCGCTACTTCGCTAGCAGGCTCCCGGGCAGCCGACACACCGTGGTGGAGTTGGACGCCAAGCTGGGCGAATTGGTGCGTACGCTTTTCGACGTCCCCCGTTCCCCCACCGTCAAAATCCGCGCCGGCGAAGCATGCAAAGAAACCGAGGGGTTCCTTCCGTCCAGCCGCGACATCATCATCCGCGATGTCTTCGCAGGCGATAAGACACCCGCCAACCTCACCACCGTGGAATTCTTTCAGGCTGCAAAGCAGTCGCTGGCGGCGGGCGGCCTCTACGTAGCCAACTGCGGAGACCATTCCGATCTCCAGCTGGCAAAGAGCGAGCTCGCGGGCCTGGATAAGGTATTTGACCACCTCGCCGTCATCGCGGACCCACCGATGCTCAAAGGCCGGCGCTACGGGAACATCATCCTGGTGGCCTCAGATACAGAAATGCCAGCCGAGGGCTCCGTCGAAGCCGCCCAGCTGGCAAAGGCACTCCTTGGCGGGGCAGTGCCCGCCCATTACAAAGACGAGGCCTGGACCCGCGCGTTTTTCACCGGCGCTACTGCAGCACGCGATTAAGCAGCGTAGCTACCTGCGCCGCGTCGAAATCAGGCACGTCAGCGCCGGCGTTCTTGGCGGCATTCTTAGCTTCCGATACCTCCGACTCGGAGACGTTGCCAGATTTCACGTTGTTTACGTGACCAGCATTGTCCAGCAGGATAGCTAGGTCGCTGATGGAGAAGTTGCCCTTGGCCATATCGCCTAGGTCCTCCACCGGAAGAGCATCCTTGTCCTTAAGGGTCTTTACGAAGCCAGCCAGGCCCTCCGCCGCTTGGGGATCGAGGCCGGACTTTTCGGCGGCGTCGGCAAGCTGCGGAATCGCAATCAGCCCCGCCGCCAGGGCCAAAATAGCACCGATGAGCGGCGTACTATCCGAGCTCAAGTCAAGCCCATCGCTGACAACCAGCTGCTCTAGCGCGCCGCCGACGTCGACGTAATTGCCGTCACTGAAAGACTGCAGCTGCTGCTTGGAACCATTAAACAGGTTCATATCGACGTCGGTAGAAATGCCTGCTACCTTGCCAGAACCAGAACGCTGCCAGAAGGAAAGTTCCTTCCATCCGCCCACCGCTTCAGGCGCCTGGTCCTGATAGGCTGCAAGCCACAGTGGCATATCCGAGAACTTCTGGGAGTTATTCATCTGCCCCATCCAGAAGTACTTGTAGGTGTAAATCATGGGCGTGCGGCCGGTAAGACGCTTGAGCTCGCTAGTAAATTCTTCGATCCACTGCTCCAGCTGCGCGGCAGACTTTCCTTCCGCTACCTCGATATCAAGTGCAGGAGGCAACGTCTGATCCGGGGCAAGGGCGATCTGCGCGGCGAAGTTGGCCGCCTGAGTCTTGGCGTCGCCCGCCGGACGTGCGTAGTGGTATGCACCGGTCTTGAGTCCAGCAGCATTAGCCGCCTGAATATCCTGTACGTAGTGGGGGTTTACCCAATCCCCGCCTTCGGTAGCCTTCACAAATGCAAAGGACTGTCCGTCGGACCGCACTTTAGACCAATCGATGGGCGTACCGCCCGGATGCTGGTGCGCCGCCACGTCAACGCCCTTTGGCGCACCAAAGTTCACCGCCTGGGCAACAGCGGTACCACTTACAGCTAGTGCAGCCACGGTGACTACCGCAGTAATGCTCTTTCGGAGTGCCTTCTTTGAAGTCATGCGCGTGAGTCTAGCAACGCCTTCACTCCTGTCACATCTTTAACACGCACCACTTGAGATATTTTTCTTTACTTCCGTTTCCCCCTTCTGGGAATACAACCTTTTAGAACACATATTTGCCCATAACTCTTGCGAAGCGGCAGGACACGGCTTAAAATGGACACCATGAAACTACGCACACTAGTTCTACTAATCGGGGGATTTAATCTTGGATGCCTACTACATAGTCAATGACCCCAACGATCCCATAGCAGTTAAAGCCACAGAAATCAGAAAGCAAGATTACCTGTTCTGGAGAGAGGTCAAG
Source organism: Corynebacterium sp. ACRPQ (assembly GCF_022347225.1). NCBI lineage: Bacteria > Bacillati > Actinomycetota > Actinomycetes > Mycobacteriales > Corynebacteriaceae > Corynebacterium > Corynebacterium sp. ACRPQ. The sequence goes on along the minus strand of NZ_JAKRNF010000005.1, from coordinate 572 downwards.
CCAGATCTAGAGGACGATTTCGACATCTCCTGCCACACACTTTCTACCCGGACGGGCTTAAGCGAGCGGCGCACGCGAGACATAACAATGGCCCTATATCGACTCGCAGAGCTGCCACTCACAAAAGCACTCCAGGAAACCTATTACTTCCTGGATTTCTCTCGTCTTATTACTATCGACGCCGTGCTGAGCAAGCTTGGCGACATCCCGACCGAGATACTCGAGCGGATAGACCAAGAGCTCGCGAGCTACCTGACCCCCACTAAGCCCGGCCAGGTACTGCCTTCGAATACGAATTTGCGGCGAAAACTAAATGGCCTCATCGCTGTAGAGGACCCAAACCCCAAAGAGGATACGGGGTCTGACACAGGGAACGACTCCTATTACACCTACCCCAGCTTCGGCGGAAAGGCCGGACTAGCAGTCGAATTCGATGAAGCAACCATGATAGCTATCGATGAACACGTCAGTAAGGCTGCCGAAGAGCATAATCTCACCAAAGCTGAAGCGCTAGCCAAGTTGATTCTGGGCGAAATAGAGTCGCGGACGAAAGTGGTTCTTCACATGTACCG
>NZ_JAKRNF010000051.1:0-529 GCF_022347225.1 Corynebacterium sp. ACRPQ | reverse complement strand
CTAATTGTGTTGTACGGCAGTGAGACTGTGGGGGATAAGCTTCATAGTCGAGAGGGAAACAGCCCAGATCGCCGGTTAAGGCCCCTAAGGGTGTACTAAGTGGAAAAGGATGTGGGATCGCGAAGACAGCCAGGAGGTTGGCTTAGAAGCAGCCATCCTTGAAAGAGTGCGTAATAGCTCACTGGTCGAGTGGTTCTGCGCCGACAATTCAGTGGGGCTCAAGTACACCGCCGAAGCCGCGGCAAACATTTTTTGTTTGGGTAGGGGAGCGTCGTGCATGGGTTGAAGCGTTACCGTAAGGAGGCGTGGACTGTGTGCGAGTGAGAATGCAGGCATGAGTAACGAATTGATAGGTGAGAATCCTATCCGCCGGATGACTAAGGGTTCCTGGGTCAAGTTCGTCTTCCCAGGGTGAGTCGGGACCTAAGGCGAGGCCGACAGGCGTAGTCGATGGATAACCAGTTGATATTCTGGTACCCGTACATGCGCGCCCATGATGAAGCACTGATACTAACCACCGCGGATGCAC
>NZ_JAKRNF010000050.1:0-563 GCF_022347225.1 Corynebacterium sp. ACRPQ | reverse complement strand
CGCTTGTCTTCAATATTGCAGATCATCAACCACAGCGTCTTTAGGGCTGATTCATCGTTGGTGAACTGCACCCTGTTGCGAGTAGCTTTACGCAGCTCATTGTTAAAAGATTCAATGGAGTTCGTCGTATAGATCACCTTCCTAGCTGCTGGTGGGAACTGCAGAAACGGGACAAACCGCGCCCACGCGTCCTGCCAGACCTTGACTGAGCGGGGATACTTCTCACCCAGCTCGGAAGCCTCGAATTCGGCTAAAGCAGCCCTAGCTGTGGACTCGTCTGTGGCGGTGTAGACCTTCTTCAACGCGGCTGATACAGCCCGGCGATCCCCGTAGGCTACCCACCGGTTCGCGGCACGTATCAGGTGCACGATACAGGTTTGCACCATAGAGTTCGGCCAGGTTGCCTCGACTGCTTCTGGTAGGCCTTTCAGCCCGTCACAGCAGACGATAAAGACGTCTTTGACACCACGGTTAGAAAGATTGGCGCATACCTGCGCCCAAAATGAAGCGCCTTCTTCTTTGGCAATCCACAATCCTAAAATGTGTTTGATGCCGTCAAGGTC